>JACMQW010000063.1 GCA_014376785.1 Oligoflexia bacterium | reverse complement strand
TTTCGGATCGGCAAGGCGTTTGAATGAGTAGACGAAATCCTCGGCCGTCACGACGCGGCCTTTTCCAGAAGTCGCCTTGAAGGCCTTATCGTCTTGGAAAAGAACATCGCTCTTAATTTTGAACGTGTAAGTCTTTCCGTCTTTCGAGATTTTTGGTAGCGCTTCCGCGATGGCTGGCTTCAGCGTGTAAGGGCGCTTCAGGTATTCGTACTCCACCAAGCCCTCATAGACGCGCGTCGCCTCGAGGCCAGAATACAGGTCATCCGCAAATGCGGGATCGAGACCTTTAATCTTCGCCGTGGAAGAGGTGTAGTAAGTGTTCGTGTGGTCGAGCTCATTTTTTTTCGAGCAGCCGTGACCGAGAATCGTCATCGCAAGTGCAAAGGCACTCAGGACTAACCGAGGGTTCTTAAGAATCATCATAGGAAAGACGCTCCATTCCAAGTTTCGCGACGAATCGCGAACCCTGAAACCCTGATGGCTTGTTCGTAACAAGAACTGGGTTTCGAAGTCAAATTACTCAAACCGATTTCCAATCCGCGGTCCTCTCAGCGTCCTGCCTTCGTGGCCAGTCCCGAGACTCCGCGGTTTTTCCAACGCACTCGAATTTCCCCAGCTTCCGAAACCACACTCCATTTTAAAGGAGCGCCGTCTGCGCTGTCTGGTTCTTCCCGAGTCATACGAATCAGTTTAGATTTTGCGCTGCGCCCGACGTTCGACGCAAGTTTTTCCCACCGAACTTCTTTCACCCAGGGACTTCCCGCGTAACGCGTGAAGGAATAATGAATGGTCGTGACTTCATTCGTTCGGATGACTCGCTCCTCAACCTCCAGGTCTCCCTCCGACGAAGTTTTGACACGAACATCTCGGTCCTTGGTTTGCTCAGGGCACGGAACCCCGCCCGCGAAAAGTCGAAGCGCGAACTCGATCGGCATGCCTCCGAGAGTTTGCTCGATACGAGGCGCTCCGAACTCTTTATCGTTTTCTGCGGTGAATTTCAGTTCGGTTTTCCCATTCTCAATCTTCAGCCATGCCTGCGGGGAACCGATCAGGTTCGTCACTTCGACACCAAGCCGGGTCGGATATTCGGCACGAACCGAGGCAGGAAACTGTCCGGAAATTTCCTTGGATTCAATCTTCGTCCAAACGGTTCCTTGAACAGTGCGGGGTTTCGACGCACTTCCGAAGTCAGTGGGACAAGCAGCCGCTAGAAGCTCGCGGGCAGTGTACTCGCCTGGCTTCGGCGCCGTTGAACAGCCAGAGCTCAAGAGAAAGAGAGGCACTAAAGTTAGAACTGAAATCACGAAAAATCGAGCAAGTAGCATCTCGCTACGTTGCCCGATTTTTCGTGATTTCTAAAGTCGAAGTCTTACTGGCTTGGAGTTGGCTTCACGGATGCTGGACGACGGGAAGCAGTGCGCCCGGGTCCGATCCGTCCGTTTTGCACAAGCACTGCTCTTACGCTTGCGAGCTTAGCCGCTACTTTCTCGCGATCTTTGTCTTCTTTCGAGACCGCGACAGCTTTTTCATAAGTTGCGAAAGCCTTTTCCTGCAAGTTCGCTCGCGCGTAGGCGTCGCCTAAATGTTCGAGAATCGTCGATTCATTATTTTTCATCGACACTGCTTTCTCTAAAACTTTGATCGACTCGGTGAGCTTACCCCGAACAAACAGATGCCATCCCCAACTGTCCGTAATGTACGCGTTGTTTGGCCGCAACTTCATCGCAGTCTGCAGGTATTCGCCCGCGGTATCGAGCTTTCGACCCAAAACGGTCCAGGTGTATGCCAAGTAATTCATGGCATCGACGTTTTTTGGATTTACAAAGAGGAGCTGCTCCATCTTCGCTAAGCCTTTTTCGGTTTCTCCCATTCGGTCGTAGAGGGATCCGAGGTAATAAAGAACCCGTTCTTCTTCCGGAAAGGTTTTATAAGCCCGTTCCAAAGTAGAAACGGCGCTCGGAACATCGTTCCCTTCTTCATCCATGCTAGCCAAAAAGATGTAAAAGTTCACGGTCTGCGGTTGCTTCGAGATTGCAGTATTCATCTCGAGCTTGGCTTCTGAAGCTTTGCCTGAGTTACGCAGCAGAGTCGCAGCGTGCAGAACGGATTCTGAATACATTTTCGAGTTGGCTGGAACTTTCCGATACTCAGCAACCGCTTCGTCCGTCTTCTTTTGCTCCTCGTAGAGGGATCCTAAGTAGAAACGAATGCGATCAGAATCCGGATTTTTTTCAAGCAGCCGACTAAAAACGCTGACCGCCTTATCGTAGGTCTTCGTTTCCATGTACACGAGCCCGAGCTTTACTTGGGTGTTCATGTCTGATGGATCACTTGCTTCGATGGCTTCAAGGTAAGGAATCGCTGCGGTGTATTTCTCTTGCTTGAGGTAGATCGTCGCGATGCGAGTCGCCGCGTTCACATCTTGGCTTTCGTCGTAAACTTCTTTGTAAATGGCGATGGCGCGGTCGGTCTTTTTTGATTCCTCAAACATGAATCCGAGCGAAAGGAGCGCCTGCGTGAACGAAGGTTTCACGTCGATGGCTTTGCGGTAGGCCTTTTCCGCGTCATCGTATTTCTCGCTCTTATGGTAGGTGCGGCCGAGATAATACCACCCGAGTGCAGAATCGGGCGATGTCTTCACGAAGGTTTTCATCGTCGCGACAGCATCTGAGTTTTTGCCACTGTCGAGCAATGCTTGGGCTTTGTAGACTGCGGCTTCTTCATGCGCCGGATCTGTTTTTAGAACGGTTTCGAATTCATGGATCGCAAGATCAGACTGGTTTGCGTTTGAGTAGAGTCCGGCGAGAATCATGCGCGCATCCATTGCGGTGGGATCGATCCCGAGCGCTTGCTTGCAGGTTTCCATGGCTGCAGAGAGCATCCCCTTTTTCACGTACTCGTTTGCGAGCCGCGCGTAGACGAGGGAAGCTTTCGGGTCGTACATCAGCGTGAGCTTGTACTCTTCGATCGCGCGGTCTGGATTCCCTTCGGTTGCGTAGGCTTGGGCCATGGTGAAGTGGTAGCTCGCCGTCGTG
This sequence comes from Oligoflexia bacterium, assembly GCA_014376785.1. GTDB lineage: Bacteria > Bdellovibrionota > UBA1018 > UBA1018 > UBA1018 > JACMQW01. Next base: position 4,873 of record JACMQW010000063.1, on the reverse strand, counting down.
CTCACCTGCGCAGTGGTGGGAATGGACCTCGATGCGGTCACTTGTTGGGATTCGGTGACCTGTCCCAGGGTATTTCCGCCGTTACGTCCAGAGACGTCGTCGTAGGTTTCGCCCCTTAAAGTTTGGTGGGCACATCCTGAAAGTGCACAAGCCATTGAAACTGCTGATAAAATAATCTTTTTAGTCGACCCCATGAAAAGTCCTTCTTTCCCTGAAGAACAGATCGACATTCCGATCGAGAAACTGAACTCGATGGCTCCCTTTCTGAATTGAAGCCCTTGGAATCGTTGCCTTTTTGACGAAAGTTTTAGACCCCTTGCGTTTAACGCAGGATTATGATGAATAACCGCTGCCCCGTCTCAATAAGTAATTTAAGTCGAAACACTCGTCTTTTCCGAAGGTTCGAGCGTTGACACTCTCAAGTAAAATTGTTATTTCGGCGGTTAGAAGGACTTGACACTCCGTGTTGGCGCAAAGCATTATGCTTAAGCCACTCGGACATCAGTTCTACTCCGGCGGAACCCGGGCAGATGTTTTAGGTGGTATAGAAACGAAAAATTTATCGACTTCTTGGGGGGCTTCATTAGGAAGCAAGAAGTTGGGATGTTTTGTAAGTGATTTGACTAGGGGGAATCATGAAAGAAGTGAAGATCATTAAGCGCTATCAAAACCGCAAACTCTACGACACTCACGAGTCTAGCTACGTGACGCTCGATGAAATTGCGAAGATGATTAAAGCGGGCGAAGACCTCCGGGTCATCGACAATAAGACGAAAAACGATATCACGGCTTCTACGCTGACCCAGCTTCTCTATGAATCTGAGAAGAAAGCAAAGACCCAGCCTTCCGTAGACCTTCTGAAAGAAATCATCCGTCATGGCGACGGCTCTTTCTCTGGTTTCATCCAAGCTAAACTGGGAGCTGAATTCGCAAAATTCTCCGCTCCAGCTGCTACCCCCGCTGCGCCGACCGCAACGATGGCTGCGCCTGCGATGAACAACTAATTCGATCTCGATCGAACTTACAAGTTCGAGCAGAAATACGAACTTAAAGTTTAACCCTGGCCACTCTTTTGGAGTCGCTGGGGTTCTTCTTTTTAAAGGAGGGAGTTTTTGCGGATTGGTTTGCGGCAGAGTCTGCCACTGAGATCCGCTTCCCTCCCCGCGCGATTGCCGGCTAGACTGCGCATCTAAGGGCCGTCAAATCGCTATCATTGCAGCCTGACTCAGCATCCCGTTAGAATGTTACGACCTCGCATGATGCGAGGAGGTCAGGTGCGAACGTTCATCGAACTTCTCACTGGTCCGAATACGGAGGTTTTTCCATGCTCGCTTTCCGATCCACTCTCGCCTGCGCTTTGCTTCTAGGCCTCTTTACCGTGAACGCAAAAGCCAGCAGCTGGACCGATGACGACTCCTGGAAAACTGCTTCTCCCTATTATTACGGAGACCAAGGCCCCTCGACCAAGGACCAATACAAGACCGGCACCCTTGAACGGCGCATCCGACACAAGCCTAAAACCCTCTCGCCCTTTACGCCAGATTCGAACAACGTGTCGCTCGATATCGGCCAGAATTTTTTAGTCGGAAGTGATTATCAAGACGCAATCGGGCTCCAGGGATCCTACACCTACGGAGTGAGTAACCTTCTCGCTTTCACTTCGGCGCTTGGTTACTCCGGTCACTCCGAAGGAAAGTATTCTAAACTTCACCTGCTCATGGGGCCGCGGTTAAACCTCGCGTCCTACGACCGGGTGATTCCTTACATTAATGGCGGTCTCGGATTCTACCACGCAACCCGCGAGATGAGCCCACTGAATTCCATCTCCGGCACGATGTTCGGCGTGCACCTGGGCGCAGGTGCTGATCTTCAGTTGACTCGCGAAACGTATTTCGGCGCTGCACTCACCTACCACCAACTCTTCGGCACCAACAAAGAGACAACGCTCGGACCGATCGACCTGGCCAGCAACTACATCACTTTCATGGCCCACGTCGGGTACACTTTTTAGTACCGTCTCAAGCTAGTCCGCTTTGGTTTCCGCGATTAACTTTTCGAGTTCAGCGCGATCAGCCTTGTAATCGGTCGTACAAAACTCGCATTTCACGGAAGCCTCGCCGATATCATCCAGAATGGATTGCAATTCGTCCGGTCCGATGAGGACAAGAGCTCGGCGAACGCGATCCCAGCTGCATCGGCACTGTGCTTTTAGCTGCTTTTTTTCTAAAATGACGAAAGCCATGTCCTGGAAGATTTGCGAGAGGATGTGAACCGGGTCGCGATCGATCGAGACCTCCTTCGCCAGGTCGGTCATGGAGACGACGCGAGCTTCTATTCCAGCGATTTCCTCATCCGTCGCGCCCGGCATTGCTTGAACGATAAATCCGCCCGCAGAGGCCACCCGTCCCTCCCAATCGAGGTTCACCGAGATGCCCACAGCAGAAGGGACCTGCTCACTTTGAAGCCAGTAGAAGGCCAAATCTTTCGCAAGATGACCGGTTAGGAGAGGCACAGTTCCGATGTACGGTTCCGCTCCGACCTGATCGTCTCGTTTCCGAAGGACGGATAGCAGACCCTTTCCCCAGGGACCTTCGTTCGAAAAATCGAAGGTGACGCCGGTGGAAGGCTGCGCAGGATTCGGGACTAAGTATCCACGGATTGTTCCGTCAGCGTAAGCATCGACTAGAGCCTGCTTCACCCAACCATCGCCCTTGATGTTCAGGTTCATCCGCTCGCCTTCCTTCGTATACGAAGAAAGGATGAATCCACCCACCAGGGCCTCTGCAAACGCACGAGCGTTTTCGCCGGTCAGCTCATGTTTGTCCGCCAGATCCCTTGCGAGATCAGTGCAACGGATCGCGACTCCGCGGATGGTTCCACTACTTGAAATGCACTTTTGCCAAACGTCCGTCATCACTGGTCCTCAGATTTTTTTCAAATAAAAGCCTGGCTCGGAAATTCCGAGCCAGGCTTTTTAGATTGGGTTCGTCACCGCATACTTGCGAGTGACTAGGGGATTACATGTCAAATCCGCCCATGCCGCCGCCGTGTCCGCCACCCATCGGCATCGATGGAGAGTCTTTTTTCGGCTTTTCTGCGATCATGGTTTCAGTCGTGAGCATCAGTGCCGCAACCGAAGCTGCGTTCTGAAGCGCGCAACGCGCGACTTTTGCAGGATCGATTACTCCTGCAGCAATCAAGTCTTCGTATTTCTCGGTGAGAGCGTTAAATCCGAAGGAAGCGCTTGGGTTCGACATGACCTTATCGATCACGATCGAGCCTTCATGGCCTGCGTTTCCAGCGATTTGACGAAGGGGCTCTTGGACGGCGCGAGCGATGATGTTGATCCCCGCTTGCTGTTCCGGATTTCCGCCTTTGAGGGTTTCGAGCACTTTCGAAGCGCGGAGAAGAGCCGTACCGCCGCCAGGGACGATTCCTTCTTCAACGGCTGCGCGAGTTGCGTTCAATGCATCTTCTACGCGAGCTTTCTTCTCTTTCATTTCGACTTCAGTAGCAGCTCCGACGTTGATAACGGCCACGCCGCCCACCAATTTCGCGAGACGCTCTTGGAGCTTCTCACGGTCATAGTCGGAAGAAGTTTCTTCGACTTGAGCGCGAATTTGTTTCACGCGAGCTTCAACTTCGCCTTTTTTCCCAGCGCCGTCGACGATGGTGGTGTTGTCTTTATCGATCGTGATTTTCTTCGCTTGGCCGAGGTCTTCGAGGCGTACGGCTTCGAGTTTATGACCCATGTCTTCGGAGATGACTTGGCCTCCGGTGAGGGTAGCAATATCTTGCATCATCTCTTTGCGGCGATCGCCAAAGCCTGGTGCTTTCACGGCAGCAACCTGGATCGTTCCACGAAGTTTGTTCACTACCAAAGTCGCGAGGGCTTCGCCTTCGATGTCTTCAGCAATGATCATGAGAGGCTTCGATTTTTGGACTACTTTTTCCAAGATAGGAAGCAGGTCCTTCATCGAAGAAACTTTTTTGTCGAAGAGAAGAATATAGGGGCTATCGAGCACAGTTTCCATGCGCTCTGGATTCGTCACGAAATACGGGGAAGCGTATCCACGGTCGAATTGCATTCCTTCAACCACATCAAGAGTGGTTTCAGCCGTTTTAGACTCTTCCACCGTGATAACGCCTTCTTTGCCGACTTTTTCCATGGCTTCCGCGATCAAACGGCCGATTTCTGGGTCGTTGTTAGCAGAGATGGTTCCGACTTGAGCCACTTCTTTTTGGTCTTTGATCGGCTTGGAGATTTTTTTCAGTTCCGCCACGATTGCGGTAACTGCCTGATCGATTCCGCGCTTCACTGGCATCGGGTTCAGTCCAGCGGCTACGATTTTCGCGCCTTCGCGGTAGATTGCTTGAGCGAGAACGGTCGCAGTGGTCGTGCCATCGCCGGCGTCGTCGTTCGTTTTCGAAGCGACTTCTTTCACCATTTGAGCGCCCATGTTTTCGAACTTATCGGAAAGTTCGATTTCTTTAGCGACCGTCACTCCATCTTTCGTGACGTTCGGTGCGCCGAAAGATTTTTCGATGACGACGTTACGGCCTTTAGGTCCGAGGGTTACTTTAACGGCATCGGCGAGGATGTTCACGCCGGTGAGAATGGAAGCTCGTGCTTCGGATGCGAAACGCAGTTCTTTTGCTGACATGGATTACTCCTTAAAAAACGGGTTTAAAATTCATCGGATTCAGTAAAGTCGAAATACTGAAATCTCTTTCAAAACAGAAACTCCCGAAAGGGACGGACGAATGATCTGAAGATCAGTTCGCGATAACGCCCAGAATGTCTTCTTCGCGCATCATCAGAAATTCATCGCCATCGATTTTAATTTCGGTGCCGGCATATTTTCCGAAGAGG
>JACMQW010000062.1 GCA_014376785.1 Oligoflexia bacterium | reverse complement strand
GGCCTTTGCCGATTTGGCGAACTCTCCTTCATTTCTCGACTATTCTCACTTCAGGATTTGTCCAACCGCCTCGAACTCAATCGATATCGTCGGAGCATGGTTAGCGCACCACCAAATGCGTGTCGCGCTGATCGAGCCCACTTTCGATAATCTTTCGCTTCTCCTGAGACGGAGGGGGGTGGATACCATTCCTTTTAGTGAGCTGGAGTTCCATACCCTGGGAGTTAAGGCGTTCTCGAGACTTAAGGTCGATGCGCTGTTTTTTGTGAATCCTAACAATCCCACAGGAAAAACGCTGTCTGAAATTCAGTTCCAGCAAATCGCCGACTATTGTGCAAAGAACGATATCCTTCTTTTATTCGACAATACATTTCGGTTTTTTGTTCCACAGTCCTACGACCAGTACAGCATCTTGATAAAATCCGGAGTCAGATTTATCTGCATCGAAGACACCGGGAAGGTTTGGCCAACCCAAGACATGAAGGCTAGCTTGATTCTCTATTCCCAGTCTGTGAAAAATGAGTTGGAAATCATTTACGAGGAAATATACCTCAGCGTTTCTAAGTTCACGCTTGCCGTATTGGGTGCATTTTTAAAGAATTCAAAACAGCGAGGGTTAGATCAGACGGTCTGGGCAGAAACCGCTAAAAGGCGGACGCTGTTTCGGGAAGCCATTTCGAATTCTGTGCTTGTTCCTTCCTCCGAATCCCATTCCTCTAGAGTCAGTTTGTCATTCATTTTGCCCGAGCAAGCCAGCACGCTTGCCCAGAAGTGGCCACACGTCCATCACCGCAATAAGGAGCGCGATGATGATCGGCCCAAGGAAAACTCCCATGATGCCAAACATTTCGATTCCGCCGAAAATCGCGACTAAACTCACAAGAGGGTGCATTTCACTGCGACCTTTCAAGATCGATGCGCGTACTAAATTATCCACGATTCCCATCGAAAGACCGATAGCGATTAACGCAATCATTTTAGTTACCGAACCTTGAAGCAGCAAATAGACTGCGCCAAGAGCCCAAACCGGAGAGCCTCCGACCATCGGTATCCAAGCGAGAAGAAAAGTTGCACCTGCCGCGAGCACCGCAGCTGGAACTCCCAGGGAAAGAAAGGCGACAGAAATAATGCCGGCCTGTGCGCCGCTTGCAGCAAGAGTTGCCCAGATGACGGAGCCCGACGTTTCCACTACGGATTTAGTGAGTCGGAGACGAACTTCCGCGTCGAGTGGAATTTTATTCTTCATCCAATCAAGAAATCGTCGACCATCAACCAGAAAGAAAAAGCAAGATAGCGCCATCAAGACCCCTTCGAAGGCAAGATTTGGAAGAAACGATGCAATTCCTAGCAGAGCCGCGAGCAGGTATTTTCCAATGTTCTTTGCACCTTCTTGGACGTCGGTGGAAGCAGATTCAGGATCGATCCCTAGAGATTTCAGAACGGGCCAGTTCGTTATCTTTTCTGAGAGTGACTGGTAGGAGACTCCGCTCTCGCTGAGTGTTCTGCCTACGGATATTCCCTGCCGAACGGCCAAGCTAAAAATGAGTCCAACGGGAATGATTAGAATGAGCACGATTCCGAGTGTGACAAACAGAGCAGCGCGTTTGCTCCCAAGCTTAGTGCCCGAAAGCCTCAGGTAAAGTTTTCGAAAGAGAATTGAGAGGATGCTGCCCATGATGAGGGGGAGAAGAAACGTGCTCACCATCCGGAACGTGAGTGCGAGAAGTGTTACGAGCAGAACGATGAAAATAACGAGCGTCGTACGGGATTGAGCGCTTTGTCTAGCGATAGGCATTCTCGCAGGTTGCCTAGCTTAGAGCTGCAAAGCAAGCAGCTTGCCCGTGGAACACCTTTTCAAAATCGTCCGAGAGAAATCAGGAATCGGCGGTACCCCAATAGGCAACGTGGGAGACGCAAGCCTCGCTTTCGAGAATGGGACCTTCGATGAATACCGGGTCGGCTGTAGTTGCAAGCACCTCTCGAGAAGAGATGCGGAGGGTTTTTCCGGCGATTTTTTCCAGTTTTTCCGACGAGCAACCAAAAACAATGTGGCGAATTCCGACCCAATAAATCGCAGCGGCACACATGGCGCAGGGTTCAGTGCTCGAAAAAAGTGTGGAGGCACTCAAATCTGAAACGCTTAACTCACGGGAGGCTTTGGAAACCAAGTTAAGCTCGGCATGCCGAGTAACATCCTTGTCTGAATTGACGGTATTTTGACCCTCAAGCAGAATACCCTCTTTCGTTACGAGCAAGGCTCCGAAGGGATGATTTCCATCTTTGACGGAGAGTTCCGCCAGCACGATGGTTCGCCGAATCATGTTCGCATAGTCAGATTTTTCTAAAGTCATTGGATTCCCTCGTAAATTAAAACATCGTGTTGTCGTTCGCCGGATTCTTCGGAATATCCTGCAGAATATCCCAATGCTCCACGATTTTCCCGGAATCGAAACGAAAAATTTCGACAACCGCCTGTCCAAGATCATCCAATTTCATTTTCGAGTGGACGTGTAAGACCACCAAATCACCTTGGGAAACGACGCGTTTTACCGCGACGGAGCTATCGGGGAAAGATCTAAAGTGTCGAGTGAAAAGCTCACCGAAGTATTCTCGGCCATCTTTTGCACATGGATTGTGCTGGATGTAGGGATTCCCTAAGAATTCTCTCGCTGCCGCGAGTGGCTCCTTTAGCACAAAGGCCATCGTATAAAACTCTAAAGCCAACTTCTGATTCTCAACCGCGCTCATCGAACCGCTCCTGTCTTCTGATTCGTTTTCATTGTGCTCACTCTGATCATCCCAACTCGAAAAGCGTTTCGCGATTGGGAGGTTGGAGCCAGTTGGTTTCCGGGTAATGGGTGTTCGCGGTCTCGATAAACTGGAGTGAGATTGCGGGTCGCCCCCTGGACGAGGAATTTACGGGACTGCAATGGACGAAGTTACCGTGAAAGAAAACAGCGTCTCCTGCCCGAACTTCCAGAGGGGTGTAGTATTTCCGCTCAAGATCGAAATCGGGAATGCTGACTGAATGATTCTGTTCGAAATGGCGTTTCTTTAAACGGTGATCTACTCTTGAAACATATTTCAGAGGCATTCGGTTGCTGCCGAGAATGCCCCACATGCAGGCGTTCTCGATCATTGCGT
>JACMQW010000061.1 GCA_014376785.1 Oligoflexia bacterium | reverse complement strand
GAAAAGAGTGAAGCAAAATCTGAGTACGCTCGAGCCCGGCCGCGCGTGGGGTCTCGCTATTCACGAATCGTTTGCCAGCGTCGTCGGCCATGTCGCGGAGATTTCACTCGTGAACGGTTCGCCACGCGTACATCGAGTGTTCAGCGCCGTCCACTGCGGTCAAGTCGTCCATCCAGAGATCGCAAAATCACAAGTCGAAGGCGCGGTGATTTTTGGAATTTCGTCCCTCTTCCAGGAGGTCGCCCTAAAACACGGAGTCATTCCGCAAACGAATTTCGACACCTACCCTGTGCTCAGGATTCAAGACGCTCCGGTGATCACGGTGGATTTCGTGGATACAGAGACTCCCCCAACCGGGCTCGGAGAACCGGGCGTTCCGCCGATCGCGCCCGCGGTCGCAAATGCCCTTTATCGATTAACAAAGGCGAGACTTCGCATTCTTCCCTTCAAGGCCGAGGTGAAGGCATGACTCTAAAAAAATCGATTTCAGCCTTTTTGTTTGTGTGTGGCGCTGGGGGTGCCGTATTCCTGGCTTCCTCCCCGAACCTCTCCGGTTCAGAATCGGCGAGGGAGGCGGAGTCCGTTCGTTTCTTCGAACAAGCTTCATCCGTTTTCCAACACCCGCGGTGCTTGAACTGTCATCCAGGAGGGGATCGCCCCACTCAAGGAATGGATCTTCATGAGCATACGATGAACGTTCAGCGAGGACTCCAGAACCATGGAGCGGCCGCCCTCCAATGTTCAGCCTGCCACGGAGTGGAAAACAACCTTTCTTCCGGAGTTCCCGGCGCTCCGAAGTGGGCCCTGGCTCCGAAAACGATGGCTTGGCAGGGACTTTCGAAAGGAGACCTCTGCCGAAAACTGAAAGGTGACTTTCCGAATGGACGGATGGCCGGCGGAATGTCTCCCGAAGAATTTATCCGCCACAATGGAGAAGATGCTTTAGTGGGCTGGGCCTGGAAACCCGGAAAAGGACGCGAGCCCGCACCGCTTACCCAGAAAAAATTCGGTGGCTTGGTCGCGAAGTGGATTCGCTCCGGCGCGGCCTGCCCTCCTTAACCTCAGATGGAATCAACAGGGAAAATCGGTACCGTGATCCTGGCAGCGGGAGCTTCCTCCCGTTTTGGGGGAACGAAAGCGCTCGCGCTTTTTGAAGGGAAAACACTCCTCGAGCGCGCGCTCTACCTTGCGCGTGAATTGTCTGGGCAACTCGTCCGAGTCGTAACGGGCGGACACTCGGAAAAAATTCACGCCGAACTCGATTCGAAATGGATCGTCCACAATGCAAATTGGAGAGAAGGCATGGGAACTTCCATCGCCGTGGGAGTGGCGGACGTGCTTCGATTGGCACCAGACGCGCACCTCATCGTCATCCTCCCCGTCGATCAGCCAGGCGTTCGATTCGACCACCTGACCTCGCTCGTGCGGGAGAGTCGCCGAACGAATTCCGTCGTTCTGACGAAAGGAGCCGATCATATCGGGCCACCCGCGGCGGTTCCGCGAAATTTTTTTTCAATAATGCTGCAGTTAGAGGGTGAACAAGGTTTAAAAAGCGGACTGAAGTCAGCAGAGTTCGGGACGGTGACGAACGTCCGAGCGGCCATCGACATCGATCAACCGAGTGATTTTGACTTTCTGAATTCGTCCCTCTAGAGTGCGCCCATGTCGCATTCGGGTGGATCTTTAAAAGTCGTCTTATTTGCACTTTCAGCAAATCTCGGAATCGCCGTTGCGAAATTTATCGGGGCGTTCTTTACCAAAAGCGCCTCTCTCCTTGCGGAAGCCATTCACAGTCTGGTGGACTGCGGAAACCAAATCCTCCTGCTCGTCGGAAATAAACAGTCCCAGAAAGCGCCGAATCACAAACACCCTCTCGGATACGGTCGGGCAACCTTTTTCTGGGCGTTTGTCGTGGCTATCCTTTTGTTTTCGTTAGGCGGACTTTTCGCTATCCGGGAAGGGTTCCATAAACTGGAAGGCCATGAGCCGATCGATCACCCGGCAGTCGCCGTGGGAATCCTCATCCTCAGTTTGATCTTAGAAGGATTTTCCTTCCGTGCCTGCATCCAAGAGATCCGAATCCAACAACCGGAAGGCGGGCTCTGGAATTGGTTTCGACGCTCAACGTCTGCTGAGCTATTGGTCGTGTTTATCGAAGATGCCGCTGCCCTCAGCGGATTATCAGTAGCATTAGTAGCGACGGTCATCGGGTGGGCAACCGGAAATCCGGCTTGGGATGCGGGCGGATCCATCGCCATCGGTATCGTTTTAGTCGCGGTCGCCCTTCTGCTCGCGTCCGAAGTAAAATCGCTGCTGATCGGCGAGGCACCTTCGCACGACTACCATGACGAGATCATTCGAGAAATTTCTAACTTGTTCCCAGGAGGGGCCTTGCTCCACCTCATTGCACTCCAGACCGGTTCGCGCGAATGCATGGTGAGTTTCAAACTCCATCCTGGAAGAAGCATCCACACCGCTCAGGAATTGATCGAACAAATCAACGAACTCGAGCGCAGGTTGAAAAAACGTTTCACAGAAATCCGTTGGCTCTTTGTAGAACCCGACTACCTCGATTAGACTAGTAGGATGGACTCTCCTTTAATTCGACCTGACCGAGGATCCCGTAATGATCGCAAATGGAAGAACATCCTCATCAAGCCCTCGAGGCAATTGAAGTTCGCATTCATTGCGACGGTGGGACTGCTTACTTTTCTATTCAGCTTCTTCGCTTTTCAACTTTGGGTGATGTCGAGCGTGATTAGGAGTGTTTCGACGTACATTCCTTTAGACTCCCCATTGAACGATGCCGCAGCCCAAGCCATGAGTTCGGCTTGGCTAGCCTTTACGGCGTTTACTTTGCTTTTTTCGTTCATCACTCTGACCGCCACCCTGATCATCACCCACCGAATCTATGGCCCTATTCACGCCATGCGGAAACAAGTAGAGTTACTGATCGCAGGAGACCTCACCGCGAGGGTCCAACTCCGCCAGGGTGATGAATTCAAGGAACTCGCCTCCGACCTCAATAAGCTCGGAGAAAAACTCTCAAACGAAAATCCCTCGAAGTTTTAAGTGGGATCGGGGAAGTGGACGACAAAGGGATTTCCGAAAGCCTCGGAAAGCGGCAAAGTCATCGGTGGGTCTCGTCTCGCCAATGATTCACGCTTTAAATTTTCCATTGCTGGACCATTTAATAATTTTCCGGTCGTCTCAAATCGAGAGCCATGACAAGGACAATCCCACGTTTTTTCCGCATCATTGAAGTGGACATGGCATCCCGCATGGGGACAAACGGCGCTCACTGCGTGTAACTTCGTCTCATCGTCGCGGTAGACGGCTAAAACACGGTCGTCGATGCGAACCCTCTTCCCTTCTCCACACGCGATTTCATCCACGGATTCAACTTCGGCATCATGAATACGGTCTTTCACAAAGAATTTTGGAAAATCTGAATTTTCAGACAAGTAGCAAGCCAGCGAATGAAAGTTCCCCATTCGATTCGGCCTCAACAAACGCTCAGCGCCGTTTGTCTCACCGGCAATTAAATCTGAGATGATATCCCCGGCTAGGGTGCCGAAGGTCATTCCGCATCCAGAAAAGCCGGTTGCCAGATAAACATGCGGCTCTCCGGGAGCGTGCCCAATATACGGCAAACCATCCGCGGGTTCTAAGATCTGACCTGACCACTGACCGATGACTTTTTCGACTCCCAAATTTCTTCGAGCGAAAGTTTCAAGCGCTAAGAAGTGAGAAGCTGCGTGCTCTTCGGTGCCCGTTTTGTGATCTTCTCCACCCAAAATCCAAAACTCTCCCCATGGGCGAAGGTAGTGATAAGGATCTCTCCGATCGAAATAAAGCGCTTCGGGCGGACTATTCCAAAGCTTCAAAACCATCGCGTAAGTTCGGTATGCCGCTACTTTCGTCTGAAGAAAGGTCTGATTTGAAGTCGGAACGTGAGTCGCCATGATCACATCATCCGCGAGAATGGTCCCACCGGGAGTGACCACTTTTGAAGGCACTCCTCCGATGACTTCGGTGGCTCGCGTGTTTTCAAAGAAGAGACAGCCTTTGCGCTCTAGGAGCTCTACTAAACCTAAAAGGTATTTCCGAGGGTGGACGGTGGCTTGATTCGGAAGTTCGATTCCTCCTAATGCGGGTCCCGCCAATGGAATGTCATCGCACCAATAACCGACCATCCCGATATCCCAGAGGGATGAGAGTTCGGTCCGGAGTTCGTCTAATTCAGCGTCTGTTTCCCCATAAGTGTAGGCCGGCATGGATTTAAACTCGGCATCGATTTTTAACTCGAGAAGGATTTCTCTCGAAGATTCCTTGATCGAACGAATGGCGTTCCGCTTTGCTTCCGACAGAATCCGAGCGTCTTCCATGGAAAGATCGTGGACCAGCTGAGTGTAGGGGGTATCGAGAAACTCAGTGAGATGAGCCGTCGAATGACTACTTTCGCCGCTTGCGACTTCTCCCTGATCGATCACCGCGACTCGTTTACCCGCTCGGGTCAGGCGGAGGGCAGAAGTTAATCCCGCTATCCCCCCTCCCACCACCACCGCATCCACTCGTAAATTTTTTTTAAGAGGAGGAAAGAGCATGGACGGATTTCGAAACGTATCGGACATCCAGATTGGGATATGATTCGTGTTCATACATGACTGGGAGCAAACACCGTACCGAATCGAAGGCCAGTTCCGCCTCGCTCGATTTTTAGAGGGCGGATTTCAGTTACAGATCAAATACAAATCACTCACAAGGCTTCAGCTTCGATGAATCGATTTTCATGCTGTATTTCGAATTCCATTCCTTGTGAATGCGGCAAATGTCTTTATCACTGAGTGCCTTCGCATAAGTTGCCTGTTCGAAAACGTAAGTGATCGCGCCGCTCCCCGGATTTTTAGAGCCCATCGCAATCGCGGCATACTCATCGTTGTCGGGTCCTTCGCCTTCCGCCAGTGTCACTGCGGTCGACTCGGAGACCTTCTCTCCGACCGCCATCAAGCGCAGCTCCTCTTTCTTTCGGTCAAAACGCAAAGTGAAAATTTGGGGAGTGATTCCGGGAGAAACCACACTGGGAACGGAGACCGCTGAAACTCCCACGACTCCCTGAGATCCATGAATGGAGCCCACCAGATCTGGGCCGATCCAGCCAAGGAACGGGCCCTTGTTTGCGCCTGCCTCACCGTTTTGATGTTCTATGAGCGGATTTGCGTTTGCGGATGCGCGCGCAGCAACGAACATCACCGTGAAACTGCCGCCGCCTCGGGCCCCTTTGCCTGACTTGTCGGATCCGGAAAGCCAATGATCTCCTTGATTCACATCTCCACCCAACCGGAGTTGGCTTGGAGCGCTGTTCACGCATTCTTTCACTCCAGGAGTGCAGAGTGCGACGGCATCGAACTTTCCGTAAGCAGTCGAAAGTGCAGGGACAAAAGTCGCTGTCGAGTTTTCTTTCACGCGGAGGGCATCTCCGCTTTTCGGCGAGGAACGATTCTTCCAAGGCGATGATTTCGAACCTTCAGAGACCCCCGCTTCAAAAACGCGGTTGGCGTTTGGGACGTTCGGTAAGTTTCTCAGGTCGGATGCCACCAAATAAATAGCGGCCCCCTTCACGCCCGCAGGATCTTTCGGTAGCGCGGCTTTGATCGACTCTGGTGGCATATCGCCGTCGTCTCCCGGCTGGGAAACATTCCCGTCTACGCCGTCTTTAGGCTTCGCTTTCGACGGCGTAGGGGTCAGACTCGACGTCGCTGATGGAACAGGAGAAGCAGCGAAAACGACCGAAGACGGTTTAGCCACGGATTCCGCCCCATTTTTTAGCTGCGGCTTTGGGTTAGAATTTGAATTTGGGTTGGAAACGGGTTTGGAATTTGGATTGAGGTTTGGAGAGGCATTCGGAATGTTTGCAACTCCGGGCGAAGCTGAAATGCTTTTAAGCGGGCTGCTCGCTCCACTGGGACTCCATCCGGATGGGATGAGCTGCTTAATCGACGGACCCTTCGGTATGAAAAAGAAGATGCCAAGAGCAATGAGAGCGACGACCAGTAACCCAATCAAGATGCGTTTCATTCCTCCAGTCTGGAAGATGTCTTCTCGACAGACAACCCCAAAAACCCCTTTCGAGGCGCCGAGATCCATGGTGTGGTGGCTTCCATGAAAATGACGGTGTTTTTCTTTGGTGTCTTCATCTTTTGCGCCGGCGCCTTCGCCCAGACTCCCCTTTCCTCGCACTTGGACTGGAACGTCCTATCACCGTCCGACGACGTCACGCTCGACCAAGCGCTTCTTCTGAGGGATTCTCGCGGTGCGAATGTCGTCGTGGAATCAGGAAGCGCCTACCGCGTCCGCGAAGTCATCGGACTCGAAATTCCGGCCGTCCTTTACACCTTTGAAGCAGAGAAATGCGCTCATCCCGGCGTGACCACAGAAATGGAACTTATTTTACCCGAAGAAGGGACTTCTCAAGCTGAAGTCGGCGTCACTTACGGTCCAAACTGTGACCTCTCCATTTACGTCGAAACAAAAGATTTACTCACCCCTAGTTTTTTTCTCCAGAAGTAAACCTGAGGGGCCTCTAGCTATGTCCGATTCATTTGAAAAGTTTCGCCAACTCCTGATCGATAGTTACCTCTTTCCTGCAACTTATTCTCATAAGTTCATTGGTAAGAACTCTGAAGTTTTTCGGGTAGGCGTTCGCGAGTTTGAAGCAAAATTCGTCGGACTTCGAATGACCCGAGAAAAGATGAGCGCCTCGGATGCACACCGAGCGTTGACTTATGAATTCCTAGCCGGTTCGGCCGAAGACATCATCGAATTGGCGAAAGCAACCTACGAAATCCCTGACCTTCTTTACATTCTCTAACGGGGCCTCTGAAGAAACCAGCCTGCAAAACTGAGCCGCTCGCGATGGGTTTCAGTGACCTCGTGCAAAATCCGATCGCTGAAGAAGAACACTAAAGTTCCTTCATTCGGAAGCACATCGATCTTCCGTTCCGGTAAATGAAGTCTTAAAAAACCACCCTCGCCCACTTTCCAGTCTGGATTAAAGAATGCCACTACGGAAACCGTTCGACGAGAATCGTTTTGAAATTGATCGAGGTGCGGGAGGTAAAACGCGCCGGGAGAATAGATCCCAAAATGCCCCTCAAGCTCCCAAAGGCCAGAGAAGAAATGACGATTAAAGCCCTCCCGATATCGCTCCACTGTTTCTAAAAGTTCTTTCTGGACGGGTGAAGGCGCTCCTTCATTTAACCAGTAGGTTTCATCTCGACGGATCTCGAGGTTTGTTTGGTGCGAAGCAGCTTTACCGATTCGGGCTTGAGCAAATAGCCCCGAATCGCGCAGCCTTTCGATGTCCGCGCGTATTCGTACGCAAAACTCTGCACTCAGAGCGCCCTCTAAAATACAGTAGCCCTGATGCTCGAGGTCTGAAACGGCCTGATCCACCCTCTGCGGTTCTTTCATCCCTGATTTTCCCGCTTGCGAAACCAAAGGTTCGCCATCCCAGCTGTGACCGCAAGGACCGTGCTCTCGAAATAGAGTCGAATCGACAGCCGGTCATCCAGCAAGGCGAGAGGAAAGTTCGGCGTTCGTCTTGCCCACCAGATCCAGATTAACAATGAATACCAGAAGGTAGCACAGGCGACTGCCCAAAAAAATGCAGAGAATCTCGGACGAAGCGAGTAGATCTCTGCGGTCGCTTGCGTCTGAAGTGGTTTGCCCACACCGAACAGTAGAAAAGCGGCCGCCGAAAAGCGCGCTTCGATCGGAAGGTGGTTCGGCGCGAAAAATTGGAGCGCGACTTCCACCACCGTCAGTGCACTGCCGACGAGAACCATAAAACCGACGGATTTTGACGAAAAAGGGGGTGTCACAGGCATTACTGAGGTCGTCACTTTTCTGGCACGGGTTAGTTTGTCATATGATCACGAAATCTTCACTCATTTCCCAGAATGAAGCCACCGATGAGTTTCCAGTGAGAAAAGGTATCTATGGATGATTTCGAAAAAGAATTAAAGATCGGTTTTCTTCAGGAGGCCTCTCAGCTCCTCCAAGACACGGAACAGTGCTTTCTAACTCTGGAATCGAATCCGGAAGATCCTGGCATTCTCGATCAAATTTTTCGTCTGGCTCATAATCTGAAGGGATCCTCGAAAGCCGTGGGGTTCGACGCCATGGGTGCGTTCACTCACGAGTTCGAATCTCTGCTTTTGAAAATTAAAAACGGAGAAGTGGGCCGATCGACTTCGGCCGTAAATCTTCTCCTGCGTTGTAACGACCATCTGAAAGTCATGGTCGATGCTTTGACCGGTGATTTAGGAGCAGTCGTCGACTCGGTTGATTTAACTGCGGAAGTAAAACTGGCGCAGACCGGCGTCTTTTCAGACGCTGAAAGTGCGCCTGCCGCAACGTCCGAGGCTGTTTCTGAAGCTGTTTCCGAGTCCGTTTCGGAACCAATCTCGGACTCCCTATTCCCTGACGGAGAGGACGCTTTTTCAACCCCGATGGTGCTCGCGGGCAGCGACGACGAAATGAACCGGATTCCTGCCGAACTTTCTGACAAGATTGCGGCCGCATTCGAAATTCCGGATGACGTCGCCATTGATCCTGAAGACCTGATGCGCATCATGGCAGCGGAAACCCAGAAGCACCTCGATGGACACGCAAATGCCTCCCCTCATTCGCCGCTTCCTACAGAAACTCCTTTAGAGCGAGCGCCTCCCGCGCTCTCCTTAGTTCCAGCTTCAGCTGCTCCTTCAACTACTCCAAATCCTTCTAAACAGGCTCCGAAATCCACTGCACCTGCAGTGAGTGGAGGAGCGGAAGACAGCATCCGAGTTAGCTTAGTTCGGCTCGAACGATTGCTGAACTTTGTTGGCGAAATGGTCATCCTACAAAGCGTTCTGCGAGAGCAATCTCAGCAAGCAGAAGCGTCCATCACCCTTCGCAAAACCGTCGACCAACTGGGAAAAGTTTCCAAAGAGATTCAAGATATCTCCATGTCTCTGCGAATGGTGCCTGTAAAAGCCACGTTCCAAAAAATGCAGAGAATTGTGCGGGATACCGCCCAAGCACTGCATAAAAAAGTGAATCTCAACATCAGCGGTGAGGAGACCGAGCTCGATAAGACCGTTCTCGAACACTTGGGTGATCCTTTGGTCCACATCATTCGAAACGCGGTCGACCATGGGATCGAGTCGGGAGCAGAACGTTTGGCCAACGGAAAACTTGAAGGGGGAAATGTCTCACTTTCCGCATATCACCAGGGCGGACGTCTCGTCATCGAAGTAAAAGACGATGGCGGCGGGATCAACACGAAAGTCCTCATTCAAAAAGCGATCGAAAAAGGCATTCTGCGCCCCGGCCAAACGCTGAGCGAAAAAGAGGCCGTTCATTTAATCTTTCATCCGGGTTTTTCCACAAAAGCGGAAGTCACTGAAGTTTCTGGACGTGGCGTCGGCATGGATGTGGTTCGCACGAATATCGAAAAATTATCAGGCGACATCCAAATCGACACCGTTTTGGGAAGTGGTACGACGTTTAAAATCTTTCTGCCCCTCACACTGGCAATCATTGATGGCATGGTCGTGAAAAGCGGAGGAGATCGGTTCATCCTTCCCCTCGCACACGTTCACGAATCTCTTAAACCTGATCCGAAAGACATGCAGTTCAATTCCGGATTCGGAGAAACACTTCTGCTGCGAGGGGAAAACCTACCCTTCTACCGATTGAACCAACTCCTTTCCCAAAAGGTCGATGTGAAAAAGGCTCACCACGACGGTATCGCTATCATCGTGCGTGCAACCGGGAAGCCTTTCGCGATTCTGGTGGACGATATTGTCGGCCAAAACCAAATCGTGATCAAGAGACTCGGGGCAGAGCTTGCCCACCTCAAGGGCTTTTCTGGCAGCGCCATCCTCGGAGATGGCCGACCGTCCCTCATTCTCGAACTTCCCGAACTGATTACGAAGAACGTGATCACTCGACCCCACAACCTCGAAATTCCGGAGAAAACCGCATGACTGATTTACTGACTGGAAATGATCGCTACTTAGGCTTTTCACTCGGCGAAGAAGAATACGGGATTCCACTGTTAAAAGTTCGTGAAGTGATCGGCATGCCGGAAATCACACCGGTTCCCCAGAGTCCGAAACACTTCATCGGCATCATGAACCTTCGTGGCCAGGTGATTTCGATCATCGACCTTCGGACGAAACTCGCGATTCCTCCGAAAAAAGGCGGAGAAACCGCAGTGGTGATTTGCGACATCGGGGGTTCCTACCTCGGAATCGTGGTGGATTCGGTGAACCAAGTCTACTCGCCGAAAAGCGAGGAAATTGCTGACCGCCCTGAAATCCAAAACAGCAAAGCCAATCAATTTATCACCGGAGTTTACCGCCATAATAAGAGCCTCGTCTTACTACTCGATATTGCGCGAACTCTGGATATGGAAGACCACGCCGCCATGGCTCGTGGCACTCCGCCCCTTGCTAAAGCCGCTTAGCTAAATCCGCTTAACGCTAAAAACAGCCCCCATCACTGGAACCATCATGAAAAACGAAACAGAAATTCTGAAAGAATTGGCGTTGCTCATTCAAGCAAAGACCGGCGTACAGCTCGGCGAAAAGCAACGCCACATGGTGGAATCTCGAATCAAAAAGAGAACGCTGGAATTAGGACTTCCGGATTTAAACGCCTATTACGATCAATTCCAGAAAGACACGAAAGGGGAAACGGCGAACCTCATTTCGATTCTAACTACGCACCATACCTACTTCTTTCGAGAATTTTCTCATTTCGAGTTTCTTGAATCAACCGCTCTTCCCGCGCTGATTCCGATCGCTCGGGCGCGGGCCGATAAAACCATTCGAATCTGGTCCGCTGCTTGCTCCCGCGGACAAGAAGTCTATTCACTTGCGATGTTCATCGATGCCTATCTGAAAAGACATGCGCCCGAATTGAAGTTCGACATCCTCGGAACGGATGTGGATTCGGAATCGGTTCACCTTGCTAAAAATGGGGTTTACCACTACCGAGAAATCAAAGAAGTCCCTCTCCACTACCTCGGAAATCACTGGGCACGCGGCACCGGAGAAATTTCGGATTTTGTGAAGGTGAAAAAATCTCTCCGCGATTTCTGCCGATTCGATACTTTAAATTTGATCGATCTTGATGCCATCCGCAAATATCCTGAGTTTGATATCTTGTTTTGCCGAAACGTATTCATCTATTTCACTCCCGAGCAAATCGGAAAAATTACGACTGAGTTCATGAAGAAAGTCCAACCCAAGGGCTACTTTTTTGTCGGAATTTCAGAAACATTACATGGTCTGGGAATCGCGGCCACGACCGCTGGACCGTCGATTTACACGCACAAAGCAGTGGCTCCGGCGAATTCAAAGACTCCCCTCACCCCGGTTCCATCTCCCGCCGTGCGACCAAGCGATGTGCCGAACCCCATCCGCGTTCTTTGCGTCGACGACTCCCCCACCGTGCTGACTCTCTTGAAGGGAATTTTTACGAAAACGGCAGGATTCGAGATTGTCGGTACGGCGATTAACGGTCTAGACGCTGCGAAAAAAGTGGCCGAGCTGAAGCCTCACGTCATGACCCTCGACATCCACATGCCCGAACAAACGGGTATCGAATACCTGGAAAAAAATATGTCCTCCGGACACATTCCGGTCGTGATGGTATCGAGTGTTTCGCGTGAAAATGCGGAGCTTGCCTCGCGAGCATTGGAGCTAGGGGCATCCGACTATATCGAAAAACCAGCACTGAACCAGCTCGCCATCCGGATGGATGAAATCCAAACCAAGGTCCGTTGTGCCGTTCGAAATCGCACCTGGAAAGACAAACCGGCGCACGCGACTGTGGATGCTGAGTTCAAACGCCGACCGATCATCCCAAACCCAGAAGCAAAACTGAGATTGGTGTTTGGAGGCGTGGGCGACCGAGATCGTATCGGAGCGACCCTGAAGGAAGGAATTTCAGGCCCGGGATTTATCATTCTCATCGAGAATGCCGGTCCGGCACTCCCCGAAATGGCTCGTGCTTTCGAAAAGACTTTCTCTCGGCCAGTTCGCGCGATGGAACAAGCCGAACTTCCTAAGCCAGGTGAAGTGCTTGTGGGCGACTTTACTATCATTGGTGAATCGCTTCGCGCGCTCGCTCAAGGAAAGCAAACCGTTTCGTTAGTGTACGGACAACCATCGAAACGCACGGTCGCTGAAGTGAAGAGCTGGCCCCAAACCCTCGCTTTCCTCGAGGACACCGGCAGTGGAAACGCATTCGGCAGCTTTGTGAAAGATCTCTTTCCCGCCACGAGTTTCATCGCTGTTTCAGATGAATACCTCGCCGGCGTAAAAACCGTTAGACCGGTCCGCGCAGCATGACATCCAAAAAGACTGGAAATTTGAATCAGCTGTTGCACGACCAAAAGGGCGAAGAATTCGATTACGCATTCGAAATGCGGAACATGCTTTTCTTTTGCCTGAGCGGAATGGGCACTGAGTCCCCATTTGCGGGGTTTTTTGTCGACAACGAAAGCATCGGAACTCCGGAGACTCGAAAACTCATTCGGGAAGTCCTCTTAAAAACAGGTCTCGACCTAAAGACCGCTGGATGGAAATTGGTCGGAGAAACCGCGGCCCTTTCCAGCGCGGAGAAAGTGCTGACTGAGCTTGGTTTCAAAACGATCGAAAAGAAAGTTCGACAAGGGGTTTTAGACGTTCTCTTTAACCCGCGCTCGGGTCGAGTCCGCGTGGCCACTCATCCGACGGTAGAAAAAACTCGAGTCCTCATTGTCGACGACAGTAAGACGATTCGGAGTCTCCTCGAAAAAGTACTCACTTCCGATTCAGACATCGAAGTGGTGGGTACGGCAGAGAAACCCAGTGACGCACGCAAAATTTTAGAATCGCTCGGTGCGGCACGCCTCCCCCATGTGATTACGCTGGATATCCATATGCCGGAAATGGACGGCGTGGCATTTTTGAAGAGCTACCTGCCGAAGTTTCCTATTCCTACGATCATGATTAGCTCAATTAGTATGGAGGAAGGACCTTTGGTTCTTTCCGCACTCGAGTCCGGCGCTGTGGATTACGTTCAGAAACCGAGTTTCGAACAACTAAAGGACGTCGCCCCGCTTATTCTAGAAAAAGTGAAACTCGCTCGATTCGCAAAAATCCAGCTATCGAAATCTCCAGCTCGAACTCCTAGTATAAAACGCACTTCCCAAACCGCGCGACTTGAGAATAGCATTGCAAGCTTAGTTGCCATCGGGAGTTCGACCGGAGGAACCGAAGCCTTGCGACAGCTGTTTTTAGATCTGCCCGATGAAATTCCACCGATGGTGGTCGTGCAGCATATTCCAGCCGTCTTTTCGAAGGCCTTTGCGGACCGCATGAATGACATTTGTCCGTTCGCCGTAAAAGAAGCCGAAGATGGAGACGATCTTTGCACGAACCGCGTTTTGGTCGCCCCCGGCGGAACTCAAATGAAGATCGTAAAAAGCGGAAGCGGGTTCAAAGTTCAAGTCGACCCGAACGCGGGCCCCGTGAACCGGCACAAACCTTCCGTGGATTTTCTCTTCGATTCAGTCGCCGAACTCTTTGGTGCAAAAGCAGTTGGCGTCCTCCTCACCGGAATGGGATCCGACGGCGCGAAAGGCCTGCTCAAAATGAAACAAGCCGGATCCCGCACGATCGGACAAGACGAGGCTTCCTCAGTCGTTTACGGAATGCCGCGGGCAGCGTTCGAATTAGGCGCCGTAGATCAACAGCTCCCACTTCTAGAAATTGCCGGAGCGGTTACGGACCTCCTTCGTTTAAAGCGTCGCGCCGCCTCGTGACGACCGAGGAGAAAGCGTCAGTTCTCTGACACCGCATTCTCGAGTTGGAACCTGTATTGTCTCCGGACCGCACGGTTTCACTTGGAACTCTTCGATTTTCTTGGAAAAATGCCCGCTATGGGACGCTCCTCGAAAACCGCTTCATGGATCACGCTTTCCTTTTTCCTAGGCCTCACGTCTGCATTTGCAACGAGCACCGGCGCGATTCCCGCGCGAACGATCGCTGCATGCGAAGTGTCCGCAAAATTTATCGAAGCAAAATCGAAACTCGGACACGTCGTCTGGATTTTTGATCGCTTGGATTCCGCGAATCCTCCGTCGGAAGCTTGCTCCGGCATGGGTCATTCCTTTGAAGTCTGGATCTGGTCGGGAAGTTATTCTTCTCTCTCCCATTCGATTGTCTATCCGGTCTCCATCACCGAACCGAAACCCGGTGAAGAATTCATCCTTCGACTCGACTTCCGCACCGTGCGCGAAATTCCCACAAAAACGCGGCCGGAGACGACCCATGTGACCGGCTGGTTTTTAGGTCCGGAAAAAAACTCCATGAAGGGTCGGGCTCGGTGATCTCGAAGAGCTCTTCCCTTTCGAAACTCGCGGTTCTCGCTGCAGTCTCTTGGGTGATGGGAACCCCTCACTCCGCTTCCGCATTTTTTTTCATTACCGGCCCCAACTTCTCAAAAGGTGCACGTCCCGTTTCGGAAGGACCGGTATGGCCGGCTCGGTCGATTCACTTCGTGGTGAATACGAATACTTCTGCGCTCGGAGGGAGCATTCCCCCTACGGTTACCGGAACTGATCTGCTGACATCGGTGCGATCTGCGGTGGCAGCTTGGAAATCTGCGTGCAGAGCAGATATCGATATCGTCCTCGATGGCACGACCGATGGAAGTTATAGTTCGAGCGATGGCGTGAACACGATTATTTGGGACGGCAGGACTGCGGGCGAAGGAAATTACTACGGTTCTCAGACGGGAACGCTCGCCGCCGCAACCACCGTCCTCCAAGGAAATGAATTCGCGGATTGCGATATTGTTTTAAACGGAAACTCTTCCACTGCGATGACTTATGTCGCCACTGCCGGGAGCGCAGACCTTCGCTCAATCATCACCCACGAAATCGGTCATTGCCTCGGGCTCGATCATCCGACGGATATCAACTCTAGCCCTTCCTACACTTCGACGAATACTTATGTGAATCTCTCGACCATGCGCCAAACCGCCATTCTGCCAATGCCTTCCGACATTTCACGGCGAGTGATCAGCCAAGACGACCGCGACGGGTTAGAGTGCCTCTACGAACGCGGAAAGCCCTTCCGCGCCGGCCTCCACTGCGGATCTTACTCAGGCACGAATGACCAAGGTCCCGTGAGCGGATCGCTTGCTGGTGGACCGACCGCAGTCGATGTCGGATGCAGCGGAGACACCCAGGGAAGAAACGCGAGCCCTGCATCGACCAGCGGAGATGGCTGCGCTACTTCTGCGGTCGCGAGCGAAAACCGGGGACAAGCGAGCTCTGAAAACACCGCCTTTCCATTCGATCGCATCACTGGAGTTTGGGGATTTATTTTCTTAGCCGCATCCTACCGACTCGTGGGTCGGTCGCGCGCCCTGGGTAAGAGAACGAACCGGTGAAAATTCGATTTATTTTCGCAATCGGATGCTTTGGAATCTCCAGCCTTTCCGCCTCGGCCGGGGCGTGGGATTTAGAATTCGATTTGGGAAGCCACTCGCTCTCCGGCGATTCTTTCAACGCATTCAGCGCGATGAATCCCACTGCCACCACCTGGGACAATCAACCTGCCCCCCCTAAGCTTTCGTCTTTTCGAGAACTCACGATACGCGCCTTCCCTGAGCAAGAAAGCTGGGGTAAATGGGGAGCCTTTTTAACCGCGACCTTACCCCAAACGCTCACGACGAGTGGACAAGCGACGAATTCCACCGCCCAATCGAAGTCGACGTCGCTTGGTGGATTTAGGCTAGGGCCCGAAGTGCGGTGGTTCCCATTGCCGGCGGAGGGTGAAGCTCTGCGATGGTTCGTCGGCGGTAAAATCGGGATTGGACTTTTTTCCGGTAGCCAAACCTACCGTAGTGGAAGCGAAAGTCAGTTTTCGTACCGCGCGTGGTCCGCAGAATTCGCGGTGTCGACTGGACTAGAATTTCCCGTGGGCCCGCTTCAGTTGGTGGGCGAAGTCGGATATTCTCGGCTTAATTCCTCTTATTTCGCCGCGACGGGAAACTCGGGAAGCGCGTATTCTGACTTTTCGTCGGGCACTCGAATCCAAACCAATACCGGAATGGGCTACGAAGACCTCAAACTGAAAGCTTCCGGTCTCTTTGCTTCACTGGGACTCCAGATGACTTTCGGGGATCCGATGGAAAGAAAGCACTCCTCGCCGGCATCTCCCGCGCCACTGCTGGATGATTATGAAGGTTCGACACCGACTCCAGCTCCGACTCCAACTTCAATCCCGACGTCGGATGAGGAAACCGCACCGACAGATGAAAAAACTTCGGCTCCGGAACCCGCACCAAACGATGAGCTAAAGTCAGCTCCAGCGGTCCCACCCGCTGCCGATTCGGGCGAGAAAGTTTCCAAACCCGTCACTCCTTCACGGTCAGACCTGTTTCTTCCGCCTATGCCCTCGACCTCGATTGTCCCGATGGTCCCGATTGAAAAAGTGCGTCCCCTCGCACCAGAGATCATCGAACTCGCTCCGATGAACGAAGCTCCGAGAAAAGCGTGGGAAATCGACGCCGTGCCAAGTGAGAGCGTCCCGGACACTTCCCTGCCTCGTTCTCCACCGGCCGTTCCGAGCCAACCAGATCAGGTTCCGTTAAATCCTTAGATCGGATAAAAACCGAGAACTAATTCACTTCTCGCTTCAACTTCACGTGAGGTTGGCAAGGGTCGAAATCATTCGAGAGTTGGAAGTCCGTTTCTTTCTCGCGGTATTTCGCATTCATATGCCCAAGAAAGCGGTCGAAAAGAGTCGGATCGATTTTCTTTCCGCGGGAACGCTTCATTAAACTCAACGCTTCTTCCACTGAGAGTGCCTCGGCATAAGAACGTTTCGTGGTAATGGCGTCGAAGAAATCAGAGATGGCGGTGACTCGCGCGAGGAGCTGAATTTCCTCACCTTTCAAGCGATTCGGGTAGCCGGTTCCATCGAAATTTTCATGGTGTTGATAGACGACATCTCGAATTAAATCCACGTTCGCGCCTTTCGGTCCGATCACTCCCCGTTGGCTGAGAAATTCTTTGCCATAATTCGGATGCTTTTGGATTTCCAAAAATTCTTCGTCAGTGAGGCGACCGACCTTGTTGAGAATTTTATTTGGAATCTTAATTTTTCCAATGTCGTGTAGGAATCCACCCATGCCGGCATTGATAATTTTTTCGGGTGCGGCGTCGGGTTCGATGAGTTGATAAATCAGGATGCAGTACATCGAGACGTTGATGGAATGGTCGTAGGTGTAGAAGTCATGAAAGCTTAAGTTACCAATGAGCTCATGAAGCTGATTGAGTTCGTAGTTCTTCAAGAGTTCAACGAAACCTTCGACCGTCTGGCGGCAACCGGTGAGCGTTTGATTGATGATATCGACGGACACTTCCTCCGTCTTCACATTGAAAATGGAATCGAGGTGGTGGAGCGCGGAAGATTTTAAGATGTTCACTTTTTCAGCTTCGGTCTTCCCGAAAAACTGACAGATCGCTCGGAGGTAGGCGCCTCGCTCGAGCTCCGAGATGTACACTTGTTGGTATTTCAACTTGAGATCGCTGAATTCCGCTTTCGAAAGTTCGTCGCCGACGCGAAAAATTTTCACGTGGTGGTCTCGCCCCTCCAGCGCCGAGGAGTTGATGTATAAATTATAAGGAATCGGATGTCCCATCACGAGAAGGTCTGGATCGGGTACAAAGAAAACGCCTGTCGCCATCTTCCCAGGTTAAAGGTTCCTCGTTTAAGCGGCAAGCAGTGGAAATTTGACGGAAATACCGATTTTACGCACTGCAAGTTATGCAGTCAGACTTGTTAACTCTAATTAGCGCTGCTACTGACAAGGGGCTCGATGGGGGAGCAAAAAATGAATCCAACTTCCAATCGTCTTCGGCTCGGTGGTCTCGCTGTTTTAGTGACGCTCGAAATGTTCTCGCTGGATGGAAAGGCTGCGCCCTCCAACCAGCAAGCTTGGAAAGATGAAAAAAGTGGGGTGACCGTTTATCACGACGAGCTGGATCCCGCGGTCTTCTGGTACATCCCCCAGATTCGATTTGAATCCGCAGGCGGGCAAACGGTTTTACGCCCTCACACCCTCGCAAATGGCGAAACGGAATACGCCCCGAGAATCATTCCCTACCTCTCCGACTTGGTTCGCGAAAAGATCTTCGCGGATCTATCGGAAATCAGGATGGAGTCGCAGCTCAGACCCGTCATCGCTCGCAATATCGGCGTCGCCCTTCCCGACTTCGGAGCAAAGCTCACGACAGAAGCCCCCACTAACGATCTTCCCGACACGAGTACGAAGGCGAGTGCGTCCACATCGGACGATGCCGGTTATCCCGCAGACCGAAGCGGGGGCTATGCAAGTGGAGGATTTGGTCGAACTAGTCAAACTCCCGATCCAGTCGTGGCGAGCACGAACATCCAGTACTTGAATATCCCCCGGCTTTTCCGTTTCCACATCGCCGAAGAAGACGCGGGTCTTTTTCAACAATTGCTAGACGATGCTTACGGAGTTCCAGTTTCGTTCACGATTTCTTACGACGGAGTGGTGCGGGACAAGTATTACCAAATCTCCGTGAGCTGCAAAGACATGAGCGAAGCGCTCAGCCATAACGGCGGATTTGGTGTGGAAGGAGGGACGCAAAGCTTTTTAGGTGCAACCCTAGAAGCGGCCTATAAAAAGGCCGTCCAAAATAATTTAGGCGGGATCGACATCGTGTCAAAAGGTGATTTATCCGCGATGAGCGATGCCCTGCGTTCGACTCTGGATTTTTGCTTCCAGCCTCTCGCATCCTACGAGCGCAATTCGGATCCGGTGGACGATCGAATTTGCCAAACCGATTCGACCTGCTTGGAGCCAAACCGAGACGGGACACTACTCGCAAAAGCCTCGGCCCGCTTAAGGTACCGTTTCAAGAAATCGGTCGACAATCAGACTCGGCAAGCAGCGATCAAACACGTGAATATGGCGGACTCCGTGAGCACGGCGGTCGTGATGAGTGCGCTGAAAAAATCTGCTCCCGTCGAACCACGCTCTCTCGTGCAAACCATTTCTACGAGTCTTTTAGTATTAAAGACAGCAGTTCTCGGAAATCGTCCAACGAACACCGGATTGAAAATTGAGCGAGGGATTCAGTACACTGTTCAAGCGAGTTACCGGGTAAAATCAGGCGACAGCTTTGTCACGCTTGCGCAGGCGAGCCCTTCGCTCGATTCCTTCCTCGCGTACCGAATTGGCAGCGATGATTGGAGGCCTGTGAATCGGTATTTTACGATCGACTCCGACATCGCACGCGGTGGTGCGCTTCAGTTTCAAATCGATGCGGTGGCGCTTCGCAAAGCACTGCCTGCAAAGTATAAATTCTTCGGTGCGGTTCCTGAAGCAGAGTTCACAGTCCAAGTGGTGGCGAAGAAGATTCGTAACGGAACTTCGTCTCTCGCTAACCGCTAAGCCCCGCGCGCTCGACGCTGTTCGGGTGTTTCACCGCGGACGGATTTAACGGACCGTCGAATGGCAAAGTCATAAACCGACCGAGGTAAAATACGCAGGAGGCGAATGATCCAGACGTAAGGCCAGGGTGCTACTACGAAAGGTTTGCCCGCTAGAATTCCTTCGGCAAAAATCTCTCCGGCACGGTCAGCATCCATGAGGAAAGGCATGGTGCCCCGGTTTTTTGCCGTCAAAGCAGTGCGAATGTAGCCGGGCGCAACGGTCACCACTTTTACGCCATAGGCCGCGAGATCGACCCTCAAGCTTTCGAGGTAAGTCGTGATCGCAGCTTTGCTCGCGGAATAAGCTCCCGAGTCCGGAAGTCCACGCGTCGCGGCGACGCTGGAAATGCCGGCGATCGTTCCCCGGCGACGTCCGACCATTTTCGCCTTCATCCACTCCGCCGAATTCAAAGCCGCGAGAACATTCACGTCAAAACAACGCTTGATCTCCGGCCATGAATCTTCCCATGGCGCCGCTCGTCCCGAAATGCCTGCGTTCAAAACGAGGTGGGAGATTCCGCCGGGCTCGCCGCCAAAAGTTTCGTCGAAAGCCGAAAGCGCAGCGCGCGTGGCAGAATAATCCGTGACGTCGACCGCCGCCGTAAGAACCTCAGGCGATCCCACCGTACGGAGTTCGATCGCCAGTGCTTCGAGTAACTCACCTCTGCGCGCGATGAGCCCCAGTCGCGCCCCCCGACGAGCAAAAGCCAATGCCATTCCCTTACCAATACCGTCGCTTGCGCCCGTAATGACAATGTTCATGTCACTGATACTGCGTGAGATCGCGGAGGAAAAAGAGCGGAATTTTTGCGTCAAACTCGGTCCCATCCGAACGTTGGAGACGGTAGGTGCCCCGCATGCTTCCGGTGGGAGTCGGAAGCGGACAGAAACTGGAGTAAGTGTAAGATGCTCCCGGACTGAGTTCGGGCTGTTCCCCGACCACGCCTTCACCCTTCACATCTCGCTCGGTGCCATCCCCGTCCCGAATCATCCAGTGCCGGCCGATGACCTTCACACTCGATGATCCTTCGTTGGAGATCGTCACCTCGTACGAAAACACGAAAAGCTTTTGGGCTGGGTCCGAATGCTCCCGAAGGTAGGTCGGATGAACTTCGACGCTGATTCCGTCCGTCGCTGCTTGGTACATGATTCTATCCCTATCCGAGCCATGCTACGTTCGGAAGTATGAACTTGCTGTTAATCCAGGGGCTCATCCGAGACCAACGCTGCTGGGGAGATTTTCCTGAACGGTTGCGCCATCACGCACCGCACTTAAAGACCTTCTCACTCGACCTTCCGGGAATCGGGACTGAATTTCGGAGAACTTCTCCGGATTCCGTTACGGCCATTCGCATCGACCTCGCAAAGCGATTCCACGAGAAAATAAAACACGGAGAATTTCCCACGGGCCCGTGGATGCTCTTTTCTACGGGCTTAGGCGCGATGGTCGCCCTCGACTGGACCGATGCGGAACCCCTTTTATTCAAAAAATTAGTCCTCTTAAATACCTCTTCCCGCGACGTAGCCTCTCCACTGGAACGAGCGAATCTCGTCCACTCCCTTAAAATTCTGCGCGCCGTTTTTTCAAACCGAAGCGAGAATCTCGAACGCCGACTCCTTCTTTCCGCTTCGAATCGCTTTGCTGGCACCGACCCCAGAATGCAGGAATTGCTCCAACGTCAAACTCGGTATTCAAAAGAACGACCTTTTTCACGGCTCACTCTTTGGAGACAGGTGAATGCGGCCTCGGCCTTTACCCTTGCGAGGAACAAACCCACTTCGAAACTCCTTTTTCTATCCAGTGCCGCGGACCGGTTGGTTTCGTCCGAGTGCTCGGTGAGGCTCGCCGATCGATTCGGAGCAAAGCACCACTCGCACCCCTGGGCAGGCCATGAAGTCGCAATCGATGATCCGGAGTGGTTAGCAAAAGAAACGGCCGATTGGCTGGAGAATGGACGATGAGTTCTAAAATTCACGATAAAATATATGATTTAGTGGACCTCGATCACTATCCGTTTCGTCTTGATATTCGATACGCCACGGAAAATAATTTCATGGGGAAAGTCCTCTATCCTTACGAAAAGGCCTTTCTTCAAGAGCCGGTGGCCGAGGACCTCGCAGCTGCACACGATGAACTCACGAAGCATGGATACGGCATCCTGGTTTTCGACGGGTACCGTCCGTGGATTATCACGAAAATTTTCTGGGACTGGGCGAATGAGGATCAGCGAAAGTTCCTCGCGAATCCAGATAACGGATCGATTCATAATCGCGGCTGCGCGGTGGACTGCTCGCTCTATGATTTGAAAACGGGAATGGAAATCGAAATGCCTTCGAAATTCGACACCATGAATGAAACCGCGTGGTCGACTTTTGATGGTGGATCTGAGGAATCGAGACGCCTTCGGGACCTCCTGATCCACTCCTTGAGTAAGCATCGTTTCCAAGTACTGAAACACGAGTGGTGGCATTTTAGTCATGCGAGCTCGTCAGACTACCCGGTGATGAATGTGAGCTTTCCGGAAATCCTCTCCGAACTCGAATAAAGCATTCAGTTCCTATTACTGCGTAGCTAATATTACTGCGTAGCAGTGAGCGGCACGGTGAAAGCAGGCGCACAGGAACCTCGGTCCGGATGGCAGAGGTTTTCCAGGCAGTCTGCGTTTGAGAGGCAAGGGTCTCCTTCGCCGCGCTTTACGACGCAAACTTCGATCGGTTTCACCGACACTTGGAGTAAGTCAGCATCAAATTCTGGACGGTGGGAAAAAGCCACGCGTTCGCACTTCGAGCGAATTTTTTCAAATCGATCGGGAAACGTGTGCATGACTTCTTCGAGGGATTCCGCTCCGAAGAAATAAGCTTCAACCAGCGGGCTTTTCTTCTCTTCTGCGGTCCGACATTCGAGTTTTCCGAAGCTCTGACGACCCTCAGAGCAAACCGTATTCGCTCTTGCCCCTTCGCCATCGAATGCGAAAGCCGGGCAGTTAGGAAAAACAAAGAGGGCGATGCAGAAAAGTGTCAGCGATCTTTTCATGGTGCCTCGAAACGGAGAACCCTTCTCTCCTTTTCAATTTTCGGCAATTTCGAGCGCTCACTGAAGCGCCTTCAGATTCGTCTAAAAATAAGACACTCAACCTGAAAATAGAGAGAGGCCCGAACCGCAGAACGATTCGAGCCTCAAAAATTCATTCAGATACTAGGGCAGATTATTTTAACTGCATCCGACGTCCCGAGATCTGGACTAAAAATTCGGGTGCCAGACCGTCGAGTGAATACATCGGACCTCGCAGCGAATACCAGTGGGACGTTCGGAGGTCTTCCGGGATCTTGTTAAAGATCGAAGACCGATCGAGGTAAAACTGGAGCTCGCCTCCGGCAATCACTCCCGATTCAATAATCGAGCGTCCGTTTACCGGCGTCCAGTGACCATTCCCGACTCGGAAGTACAAGTCGCCGTCTGCCTTATCCCAAGACGAATCCCAGATGTACTGCTTCGTTTCCCATGGGGAGTACCCGGACTTCGCTTTAAAAACGAAAGCCGCATTGATGGACCACTGCTCTCCCGTTTTAACGAAAATCTTCGTTTGCAGCGGCAAAGCAGAGTTGTTCGTCGATTTTACGAAGTACTTCTTTTCTCCGAGACTCGTGATGGTGACTTTCTCGACTGCTTTGCTCTTCTCAGAGAGGTATCCCGGGATCACCACCGTCGCGGTCGAATCTTTCAAGGTGACGTTTTTTACGACCGCTTGGTTTTTCGAGTTCACGCTGATTTTTTTGATCTTCCAGTGAAGTTTCGCAGCCGCGGCCGGAAGGAGTCCGCCACCGGCGACGTCTCCGTCGTCGCTTCGATCACGACCTGGATTGGTTTGGTCCATGAGTTCGTTCATCGAACGGCTCATATCGAGCGTTTGATAGATTCGATCGAGTGCGAGTGCTTCCTTCTCCGCCTGGATCTTGTAAGCCCCCGTTACGCTACTCGACATTCGGTTCATGAAGCCCGGTTCGTTACTTCCCGCGCTGCTTCCCTTACCGCTGCGGTCTTTTGGATAACCGGAGTCGTCTACGCCCGTGCTTGGGTCGACGCCGCCCTTACCGTCGGTACCGAGGTCAGAATCACCCGGCTTTACGCCGTCCTTACCCGGGAGCACATCACCCGTGTGGGTTTTAAAAGGGTCGTAATCGTCTTGGGTGTTCTTCTTATCTCCGTAAGGGTCGTCATCATTTCGGTAGCGGTCGTCGTAATAGGACCCGTAACGATCGTCATCGGCCGATTTAATCGGCTCAAAGCAAAGTTGCATCACTTGGGTGAGCATTTTTGCCATTCCCGCCGTATCCCCTTTGGAAACAACATCGACGCCCTTGGTGCTATTCGACACCGTGCGAATGAAGGCAGATTCGACATCGGCTCCGAGGTAAACGCCGACACCTTTTACTTTTGCGTTTACTCCGACCCCTGAACCAGGCCCGGTTCCGTAACCCAATTGATCAGCGACACTCTTACAGCTAATGGCGATGTTGTAGAATTTATCCGTGATCACGCCGTCGTAGGCGATGGAGAAATCAACGTTGATTCCCGAAGCATCGCCGTACAGAAGGTCGAAAGTGGTGAGTTCATCCGGAGTGAGCGAAAATTTCAGCAAACGAGGAGCGTCCAGGTACTGGAAGTTTGTGACGTTGGAGGATGAAAATTTGTAACTGAAATCAGGGAGGGTAATCCCGATGTTTTTAGCGATCACCGGCTTCAGTTGGGAAAGTTGGCGAATGTTCGAAATATTTCGAGCCGCCAGCTGTCTGAAAGCATCTGAGAAATAAGGAATGATTCGGACCAGAACTTCCGTATTTCCGTTTGATAATTCGGTCTTTCTTAAGAGCGTTTTCCCATTCACCGCTTCAAAACGAATTTTAGGAATAAACCAGTAAGTGCCGCTGTCGGGATCTTCATCTTTATAGACGATGATTCCATGCTGGTCATCCCGCCAAGCTTCGATGTTCGATGGGACTGCGTAGGCAGAAGAGAGGAGGAATGCTTGGCTGAGGAGAGCAAGCGTAGCGAGTATCGAAGTTCCTAAGACACGGGATCGATTCAGGCGGAAATCACTCATGTTTTTGCCCCCCCTAAGAGGCATCGCTGGGATACCAACGCCCGCGTTATTTAACAAGGCGCATTTATAAAGGGGGACCGGATTATGAGGGCTTTTTCGGTCAGGGTTTCGTTAGGATCGGTCGCGTGCGGATAAAATCGATCTAGTCACAAGTTTCGCAATGATCGCCGAGCAATTCGCTGTGGGATTCAATTTGAATCGTCGTGTGCGTGATTGAAAATTCTTTTTCGAGCAACTCCGTTGCCGCAGTGAGGATTTCACTCGTTTCCCGGCCGATCAGGTGCACGCTCATTGCGATCGATCCGCTCGAAAGTGTCCAAATATGAAGGTCGTGAGAACCTTCCACGCCGGGAATTTTTTCCAGTGCATGGCGAATTTTTTCGAGCGGTAAATGGCTGGGAGATTTTTCCATCAGAATTTCAATCGACTCTTTTAAGAGCCGGAAAGAACTGTAGAGCATCAAGAGGGCCATCAGCACGGTAATGATCGGATCGACGAGGAGCCAGCCCGTCAGGGAGATGACGACCCCGGCGATCATGGCGCCGACCGAACCGAGCGCATCGCTGAGAACGTGCAAATAAGCAGATCGGACGTTCAAATTATCTTTCGCAGACCGGTGCAAAAAAAACAGCGAAATCAGATTTGCTAAGAGGCCGATGGCGGCGACGCCTAGCAGGATTCCTCCCTTTACAGGTTCAGGGGAGCGAAACCGAGCAATCGATTCAAAAATCAGCACACCCGAGATCAGCCAAACTGCTAGGCCGTTCAAAAGCGCGCCGAGAATTTCCACTCGCTGATATCCGTAAGTATAGCCTTTTCCAGCCGGCCGCCTCGAAATCCAAACCACCAGAAGGCTCACGACCAGCGCTCCCCCATCTGCGAGCATATGAACGGCGTCGGAGAGAAGGGCGAGAGAATTTGCCCAGTATCCTCCCACGACTTCCACCACTGCAAAAACTAAAGTCACCGCCAAAGCACGACCGAGCGACGAACCGTGCGAGTGGGCGTGATCGCCATGTGAATGATCGTGTCCGAGGCCCATGCCCCATCGTATGCGGAAAAAGGCCGAATTTCCGAAAAAAAGTGAAAGTCCGCGGTGACACAGTTGTGCGCGTAATCGGGATTCCGATACACTTTAAGAAGAAGGGGGATTCCGAAATTCATGTCGAAGCAGTCCGGTAAAAACCTTACGCCCCCGTTGGCCGAATCTGACCGCGCTCCGAAACGGAACAAGCCGTCCGCAGTCGCTGTCCCGATTCGTCGTTATTCTGACCAAGTCCATGCCGGCCAACTCCTTTGGAGTTTCGCGGTGGCGCTTGGGCTGGTTTTAACCGCCCTCCTCCAGTGGTCTGCCCCTAAGAATGCGCTCCTTGAGCAAGACCGCGTCCCTGCCCAAATCCGCCTCGACCTTTCCAGAAGCGGTCCTTAGTGCTAATCCGGGATCATGGCATCCCAATATTGGCTCTTTAAGTCGGAACCCGACGTTTACAGCTTCGATGACCTCGTGAAAGACGGGAAAACGAACTGGGACCACGTGCGTAACTTCCAAGCCCGGAATTTTCTAAAACAGGTTAAAAAAGGCGACCAAGCCCTGATTTATCATTCGAATGCGGACAAAGCGGTTGTCGGAATCGCGCGCTGCGTGCGGGAGGGATATCCGGATATCGCGGAAGACGGAAAAGAATGGGTGCAGATCGACCTCGCACCGGTTCGAAAGCTGGGCCTCCCGGTCGAACTCTCACGCCTAAAGTCGACGCCCGCTTTGAAAGATCTGTTACTGATTCGCCAATCCAGACTTTCTTGTTTGCCCATCACGCGAGAAGAATTTGAGACGATTCTCTCTCTAG
Organism: Oligoflexia bacterium; assembly: GCA_014376785.1. Classification (GTDB taxonomy): domain Bacteria; phylum Bdellovibrionota; class UBA1018; order UBA1018; family UBA1018; genus JACMQW01. Next base: position 10,869 of record JACMQW010000061.1, on the reverse strand, counting down.
CGGAGAAAAATGGCTGAAAAAATGGCGGAGAAAAATCCATCATGACTTCCACTGAAAACTTAGTTTTAGATCCCATCCCCTCCGCCCCGGGATACCTCGAAGCCCATCCTGAATGGACACCCAGCTGGGGTCCATTCTTAGTCTTGCCTCGCACGGACCGCGGAAAATCCCCTCGCGCCATCACCTCAAGGGAAGGACTCAGTGATCGCCTCCGCGCCGCCGCCTTTGCTGAAATTCAGGCCTATTACGCGTTTCTTTGGGCCGCAGATCGCTTCGAAGATGCACCCGCTGCATTGAAGAAAAATTGGCGAGAGTTGGCCGCTGCGGAAGAGAGGCACTTGAATTGGCTCCTTCGTCGAATGACTGAGCTCGGCTTAGAAGTACGGGAGCGCGGAGTATCCGACTGGCTCTGGCTTTCACTCATCCAATGCAAAACAGCCCGCGAATTTTCCCACTTCATTGCGAGTTCGGAAGAACGCGGACGAATCGCCGGCGAGCGTTTTCACACAGCATTAATTGAGATTGATCCTATGAGCGCGGAAATTTTTAGAAAGATCGCTGAAGAGGAAGTGGAACACATCCGACTCGCATCGAAATTTTTTCCCGACGGTTCGGAAACGGGTCCTCTCGCGGAAAAACTTCTGACTCATTCCTAATGGGGCTAAAGTCCGGTGCTTCCAAAACCACCGGCGCCTCGGGAGGTTTCGTCTAGAGACGGTGCTTCGACGACGGCTGGAGTGAGGCAAGGCAGAATCAGAAGCTGAGCAATTCGCTCGCCTTTCGAGAATTGAAACTCCACATCCGAGATATTGCGCAGGACGATTTGAATTTCGCCTCGGTATCCAGCGTCGATCACGCCTCCTGCGGTTTTAATCCCTTTTTTCGCCATTGAGGATCGGTCGGCAACGAGACCCACGGTCTGGGATGGGAGCATTAAAGCGATGCCCGTTCGCGCTAGCACGCCAGACCCAGGAGCAACCACGCCATTTTCTAATGCATACAAATCGAGGCCCGCATCGTCCGGATGACCACGGGTGGGCAAAGTCGCGTCGGGGGTGAGTTTTTTAATATACAGCTGCTCGGCGTTCGATTTCATGACGTTCTCCTGGTAGAAGGTCTTACCCTCATGACGAAACTTTTTCGACCTAAAGCGATTCTTTTTGATCACGACGGAGTGCTCGTGACGAGTGAGCAACTCCATTTCTTGGCCTGGCAGCAGCTGCTGCGCGACATGGACCTCCCTTGGCAGGAAATTCATTTCGACGGGCTAGTCGGTCGCACCGCTCCCCAGATTTTGGCTACGCTCCTTAACCAATTCCGTCCGGGATGGACATCTGCAGATTACGACGTGGATGCCCTCGCTCTGCAGAAAAACGACTACTATCTGGAGTTTGCAAAAACCCAACTCGCTCCCTATCCAGGGGTTCGCGAAGGACTCGCTTGGTTGAAAAGTGTCGGGATTCCCTGCGCGGTCGTGTCGAATGCCCGCTCACGCGAACTGAATTCATCTCTGTCGCAACTCCACCTCCGCGAATTTTTCGACGTGGTTTTATCGCGCGACGATGTTCCGCGGCCGAAGCCAGACCCAGGTCCGTTTGAATTCGCAGCGGCATCACTTGGTTTTTCTCCCGAGGAATGCATCGCCATCGATGATTCTCCGACGGGGCTCGAGGGCGCGCTCCTTGCGAAATGTGTCACCGCGAGTGTGACCACGAATTACCCTCGTTCTGCGCTGGAATTGCCGATTCCGGGGCGACCCGACCTCGCACCCATTTGGATCGGGGAATCGATGGATGACTTTTTCCGCTGGGTTGCGAGTCTTCCTCCTCATCATCCCTCTTAAACTCCCCCACGCTTTTCGATTCTGGCGGTTTTTAAACGGTCAGTTTCCGTCATAAATTCACCGCTAGTCTTTACCCTGTATGCTGAAATAATAAGGGAGATGGTGAAAACGCGTGCTTTCGTTCTAGTCATGATTTTACTCGGGATGGGCCTAGGCCAATTCGCGCTAGGCTCGTCGGAAACCAGCTCAGCGGAATGCCTCGCCTTACTGCATCCTCCTGAAACTGTTTACGACATGAAATCTCCCGCCGATCGCGGCAAAGTCATGGAAGGACTCCGAAGCATTTTCCTTCCCGAGGTTTATCATCTCTCCGAACGCTCGGGAGAACTGGACGCTGCGCTCGTTAAAACGATCCTCCTCCGCCAGAAACAGAAATTCACAACCGCTCGCCTTCCGTTCATTCCTTATTACCACCCGCTGTCGTTGCAGCACACAGTCGAAGGATCGAAAGAAGCGAATGAGTGGCTCTTTGACCTTCGCCGAACCCAGAACCAAAATGAATATCACGGCACAAAAACCCGTCATTGGCAGCTGTTCGACCAAAAGCAAAAAGAGTTTTATATTGCGGTACCGAAACAGGGCATGTTGACAGAAGGCTTAGAACACCTCGATTTAAAATTCCATCGTCTGTTCATCGGGGGACTTACCCCGGTCGGTGAATACGGTGAGGATTTCGCGCTCACCAACCTCCTCACCCAAACCGTTTTGATGGAATGGGCCGGAAATGTTCTAGCGCCGAGATTAGAAAAAGTGTGGGACGCGCACTCTCAATTCCTACGCCGCTACGCCGCCCGTGCACACGAGGTCCCGACTAAGGAATCTGTTCTCGGTTCGATTTATGAAGGATTTGTTTCCATCAACCAAGCTGTGAATCTTTTACTGGCTAGTAAGATCACGGGAGTGAACGACTACCGAACGGCCCTTAAATTAGTGTTGCTCGATAATGTAAATCCGGCTCACCCAAATGTGCTGCAGGACTTTGTTCAACGACTTTCGATGGGCAACCTTGGACCTATCACTTTAAGCGGGCGTTACAGCGCGCAAACCCTGCAGGTAGACGAGGCCGGAGCTCCACAGCTCTCTGATAACCTAAAAGAAACATTAGGCATTTTGAAACGTAAACGCCAACAAGAAAAAAACGAAGGTCGGAGCATCGAGAGCCATGATACCGCAGTTGGTTGCCCTATGGGGTTTCCAAAAGGCAGCGGACACTCCCTGAGCGGAATCCAATACGCTGCGATGATTTATTACCACACTTTCATTCAGGTGGATGACTTAGTGAAGTCGGGAATTCTAAAAAAATGACATCCGCTCCCACCCCAGCGGCGTTTCTACATCCCCCGCACGGACCTAACCGCGAATTTTTTCGACGATTTCTCCGAACGCAACTGTCTCCTGTGAGTTCAACGCGAGATTTTTAATCAGCACTTTTCCTTCTGCAAACTCCGCGTCGCCAAAAAGCACGGCGTGCCGCGCCCCGTGCTTCACCGCTTGCTTCAGTTGCGTTCCGAAACCACCAACCTCAAGCGGCGTAATCACGCGCAGTCCGGCTTCGCGCAAATCGCGCGCGATGCGCTCAGCTTGACCTCTCGATTCTTCTTTCGGGAGAGAAACAAAAACGTCAACGGTTCCCGGCATTTTTGGAAGGAGCGAGTGGGTTTCGAGAAAGTCCCTTAAAGTCACATCCCCCATTCCAAATCCAACCCCAGAAAGTTTATCCTTTCCGAAGAGCCCGACCAGATTATCGTAACGCCCTCCGCCGAACATGGCCCGGTTATTTTCCGGCGAGGTGTCGAACATTTCAAACACGGTCCCCGTGTAATAATCTAAACCCCGCATGATGGTCGGGTCGAAAACGACTTTCGCCTCGGATCCCGATGCCGCAATCCCGGACTCTTCGAGCAACCGAAAAAGTTTTACCAGCTCTTCTGATCCTGCGCAGGGAAAGTCCGTTGCGACCTTTTCAAGCGAAGAGGAAAAAAATGATTCGAGGTCTTTTCGCTGAGCATCCGTAACCCCGGCTTCACTGAGTGCGGCAGCGTATTTTTCTTCGCCGATTTTCGGGCGCGCATCGATCGCCTTCGTGACTTTTAGAGTGTTCTCGGCCGACAGTCCCATCCGCTTACCGAAAAGCTCGTCCATCAACCGCCGATTATTCACGCGAATGGAAACGTGGGCTTCACCACCAAATTTTCGAATCATCGAAAAAGCGAGGGTCAGTAATTCGGCATCCGCATAAAGGGGATCTGCGCCGAGGACGTCGACGTTCAGCTGCCAATGCTCACGCAGCCTCCCCCGCTGCGGGCGCTCATACCGCCAGAGATTCGGAATGGAGAACCAGCGCACCGGTTTTGGGAGTTCATGAATTTTTCCCGCCACCATTCGTGCCATGGATGGCGTCATTTCCGGACGGACCGCCATCTTGCGGTCGCCCTTGTCCATCATCCAATAAAGTTGCTGGTTGACGATCTCTTCACCCGATTTCGCAGCATAAAGCTCGAAAGGCTCTAACATCGGAGCGTCGTATTCGCGGTATCCGAAGCTTGCGCAGACCTCGCGCATTTTTGAAAAAATCCAGTCCCGGATTTGAAGGTCATCGGGATAAAAGTCGCGAGTGCCTTTATAAGGCTGAGTCGAAAGGAATGCCATAGACGAACCTTAGCGGAATTAAGGCTAAAAATCATGCCCCTCGAGAGCGAAAATCGGCTAAAGTCTCGGCATGGGAAACTCACTTTCTGATACGAAATTCGTCCTCCCGCCCGCAAATCCTCGCGTCGCCGCGATCCAGATGAATTCGACGCCAGATGTCGATCGTAATCTCTCTCAAGCCCGAGTACTCCTCGACGAAGCGCTTGCCCATGACCCCAACATCGTCGCCTTTCCGGAAAACATGCTTTTATTTTCGGAGCGCTCTTCTGATTATCTCGAAAATGCCCAAACAACTCGCGGTGGCGCGAGTGGCCGAATGATCGAAACCCTTCAAGAATGGGCAGCCGAAGCGGATGTCTGGCTGCTCGCCGGCAGCCTCCCGATGAAGGGAAAGGACGAGAAAATTTTCAACTCCTCCATTCTCTTTTCCCCGGAAGGAGACCTATTTGCTCGGTACGATAAAATTCACCTCTTTGATGTCGAAATACCGGGCGACCGGAAATACTTAGAATCCGCCGACGTTTCGCCGGGGAAAAAAGTAGTGACCGCTGAAACGCCATGGGGAAACCTCGGGCTTTCGATTTGCTACGATATCCGGTTTCCAGAACTCTACCGAAAGCACGCGGATGCGGGAGCGCACTCGATCTTCATCCCCGCCGCCTTCACTGCGGTCACTGGCAAAGCGCATTGGGATATCCTGACTCGCGCGCGCGCAGTAGAAAATCAGTGCTACGTCATCGCCCCTGCCCAAACCGGCGGGCCATTTGAAGGTCGGGAATGCCATGGCCACACGCGGATCGTCGACCCCTGGGGACGCGTGATTGCGGAACGCCCCGCGGGAACCGGAGTGGTCATGGCCGACCTAGATTATGGAGAACTTTTCAACATTCGAAGTCGCCTCCCGTCACTCGCGCATCGACGACTCTCATGATCGACCTTCATGCCCTCTCTTTTTTGAAAGACCGACCTGGGCTTTTCGCTTTCGACATGGACTCGACCCTAGTCGATGGCGAAGGAATCGATGAACTCGCGCGGGCTCGAGGTGTTTATGATGAAGTCAGTCAGGTTACCGAAAGGGCGATGCGAGGAGAAATCGATTTTGCTGAGTCGTTCACCGAACGCCTCGAGCTTTTGCGGGGACTCACTCTTCTCGAACTCGACGAAGTTTACGACCGGATGCCGCTCATGCCAGGCGCCGAGGACCTTATTCGAGAATTAAAAAAACGCGGCCACCGGATCGCGATTCTGTCCGGCGGTTTCGATTTGCTCGCCGAACGTTACGCCCGTGATCTCGGAGGCGTCGACGAAATCAGGGTGAATGGGCTCGAATTCGTCGAGGGTGAATGCACCGGAAAAACCATTCCTCCCATTATCGATGCGCATGGAAAAGCACGCGGACTGATCGAAGCGGCAAAAAAATTTCGCATTCCTCTTTCCCACACCGTAGCGGTCGGTGATGGAGCAAACGACATCGAAATGTTTAAAACCGCCGCATTCGGAATCGCGTTTTGCGCGAAACCGAAACTCCGCCCCTACGCGAAACACTGCATCGATGAGAAGAATCTGGCCAAGATTTTAGATCTGCTTTAGGTCGAGTTTCTCTTTTCTCTCCCGGCCTAAAAAACCCGCATTCACCCTCGCCGCGCATCGTGCGCGCGGGGCCCTTTGGGGTGCGCATCGTGCGCTTTCCCCACTCGGTGAATGCGGGTTTTTTAGGCCGGGAGAGAAAAGAGAAATTCGTTCATAGGCAACTTCAAGTGCTCCTCCGCTTAGGGTATCTGCCGTTAATCCTCGGTTGAAGGTATCGCGGTTAGTCCGACAGGCGAAGTTCATGCGCCATCCAACTGCGGCGTAACGACTCTAAAGCCTAACGCGTAAGCGCCTCTTCCTCGACGAAAACGAAGTTCCGAGACCGCATCACTGGAAGCACCTAAACCGAGACAGCATTCCAACCAGAGTAGGTGGGTCACTTTTCTTTAGGTCTGAAAAATCCCATGCATTTACCGAGTGGGGAAAGCTCACGATGCGCCCCCCAAAGGGCCCCGCGCGCAGGAAGCGCGGCGAGTGTGAATGCATGAGATTTTTCAAACCTAAAGAAAGGTGACCCACCACCCACCATCCGTATTCCGGTTGATTTTGAGACGCTCCAAGACGACTATGATCTCACCGAAAATTTAAACCGCCCTCTTCAAGGAGTTTCCTATGACGATCGCTCTCTTTTCCATGGATGGGATCATGTTCCTACTCCGCTGGATGCACATATTCTTTTCCGTGATTTGGATCGGACTTCTTTATTATTTCAACTTTGTCCAAGGACCTTTCTTCGCTGAAACAGATGCCGCCACGAAATCAAACGCCATTCAAAAGCTAGTGCCTCGCGCACTCTGGTGGTTTCGCTATGGAGCGCTTTTCACGGTCATTTTCGGGATCGCGCTCATCATCGGCCGAACCCACATGGGATTTAGTTTCTCGACATCATGGGGAGTAAATATCCTCATCGGGATGGCACTCGGAACCGTGATGTTCCTAAACGTGTGGCTGATCATCTGGCCGAATCAGAAAATCGTCATCGCATCGGCCACCGCCGCCGCGAGTGGTGGAAAAGCATTACCCGAAGCCGCCGCTGCAGCAGGAAAAGCCGGGCTCGCATCCCGCACGAACGTCCTTTTTTCCATTCCGATGCTTTTCTTTATGGCCGCCGCGAAAAACCTGACCGTGTTCACGAATGAAAACTCGCACTTCATGCTTTGCGCGATCTTAATCGGAGTGATCATTCTCGCTCTGGAGCTGAATGCCATCAAAGGCAAGACCGGTCCGATGACGTCGGTGAAAGGAGTGATCCACTGCGGATTCGCTCTAACCATCGTGATGTATGCCATCGTGGAACTGACCCTTCACGGATAACTCTATTTCGAGATGCTAGAAGTCATTCGACCTAAAATAAAAAAGCCCTTCGTCTTAACCGACGAGGGGCTTTTTTCTATTAAAATCGAGTTGGATGGAGAGAATCTATCGGCCTAGAAGATCGAATCGATTTGGGATTTTTGGTATTTTACACTCTCTTGATCCACACCCTGGCGCATCTTCGGACGAGCGATTCGAGAGAAGAAATCCGTATTCTTCAGCAGATCAAACTCCATCAGCAAATCCTGCAAAATGAAGATCTCTTTCCCGTTGTCTGAACAGCGAGCCTCCAACCACTCACCCCATCCATCGAAATAATGAGCGGTATAAACATCGCGCGCAACTCGCACGACCTTGCCCTTCTGAGTGAAAACCCGTTCGTCGAACATCTGGCGAAGCGGCCGATAGCTGCCTTCCCCGAACTTTAACTTCCGCGTGTAAAACGAGGGTTTCGACTTTTCGAATCCTGCGGGCAGGACATGCCCTTTCGTAACGAACACCTTCCAAGGATCGACCGGATCTTCGGGAAGGTCATAACCGCCCCGATGCGAAGTCTTGACGTAGTCTTGCATCCTTTTTTCGACCTGATTTTCGACTTCGGCCAGGCGCACTTCTTTAGGCTTCGCAGAAATCAGCAAGGTCTCTACTTCATTGAATTTTACTTTGCAGGGAAAATCCGAACAGCCCTCGACCGCGTCGACATCATCCGAAAACTTTTCCCAACCGCGAAACCGATCCGGGCTCCCGAAAGCGAAAGGGACACCAATGGGGTGATTCTTTACTTTCGCTAAAGCGGTGTCGCAGGTTTCGCCCGCTCTCAGAACGTGCTTCGACACCCGAATCGACCGCAGCATCGGACCTTCAGATTGGAAATCACGAGAACCTTTTTCGGTGAAAAGAGGGTTACCCGTTTTCCAAAGCGCCGTAGCACTCCAAAAATCTTTCTCTTCTGCTCGCGCGCTCAAAGTAAGCGAGAGGAGGGCAGCGGCTAGAAACACGGATGAGTGAAAAAACGACTGCTTCATCGAGATCACTTGAATGCAAAGAGGAGCTTAATGTCGTCATCCGAGAATGAGACACCGGCGCCAAATAAGAACGGCGTTTTACCATTCACTTTTCGGAACGATTCGACTCCGCCGGAAAGGTAGAACGACTTCAAAAGATCGCTGTGAGCGAACGGACGAACCCGCAAGCTCAACCGATCATTCAATCCCACACCTCGACCCCGAACATAGACATCGTTTTTCAGAATAACCATGTCCTCAAATCCAATCGATCCGAGTAAAACTCCCGTCGAAATAGCGCCATCACCGTGAAGCGCTCCGGCTGCAACATCCAACCGGTTATACAGCACTTTTCCGAGCATCCCGGTGAGAAGGAGTTTTCCTTCTTCGATCTGTTCGGTGGTCGTCGTCGTGCTCACCGTTCCAGAACTCGTGGTCGTATGGAGCACAGACCGAGAGCCCCGCGGATCGAGCGTGATTCCGATCAGGTAGTAACGGCTCGGATTCGGATAAACCTGAAGCTGGAAGTAACCCCGTCCACCATCATAAGCAGGAAGCTGATCGGCCCCCAGGCGGACGATGAATTGAATATCCGCCGCTTTGTTCAGCAACTTGTTCAAGTTCTTCATCGCCTTCAACATTTCGTCCGCATAGACCGGATCATTCAGGATCCGCCCTAAAGATCCCTCGCCGCGGTTAATGCGCTCTGCTTGCTGTTGAAACGCGTCGAATGCTTTTTCAAGCTTTTCAAGCGCACGGCGCGCCGTAGAGTTCAGCCCGCCTTCCGGTGAAAGGGTTCTCGATGCGCTTTGGAGCGTCTTATTCAGCGCTTGAATGGTTTCGCGAAGCTCTGCAGGTTGGAGACCTTCTTTTAAATTTCGCGTGAGATCGGTCATCTCGTTCATCAGTTTCGCGGACTGATCCATGAGCTTGTCCATGTCTGCGCGTTTCTCGCCGACGGGAACTTCTCTCGCTTCGTCCACTTTTGAGGCCTCAGCGGACGGAATCAGGAAATTCGAAATTTTCGTCCATGCGGATTGGACCGGATAGCTTTTTCCTTCTTTTAAAGATGAAGAATTTGCTCCCGAGGTGGAAGTCGAAGTCGGGGTGACCGAAATCGAAGGGCCATCCCCGGCCGCATCACGAGGCCCGACTTGGGTCTTGCCCGTGTATTGGACCGGCTTGAGTTCCACAAATTTGTCGCCGAGGAATCCCTCGCCGCGAATGTACGCGCGTGTAGTAGGAAGAATCGACACGGGTGCCGTGATGCAAACTCCGATGCGAACGCGGGTCTCGGTTAATTCTACGGAGTGCAGGTATCCGATCTGCAACCCGAGGGACCGAATCGCAGATTTGGTTTTCAATCCGGTTGCGTCTTCGACCGTAATAAAAACCGGGTCACACCCTCTCCACCACGAGGGGCGATCGTTCACGAACACTGTAAATGCCCCAACGAGCGCGAGACCGAGGAGGGAGAAAAGACCGACTCGAACAGTGGTCGCTTTGCTTGCTTCAGTAGGATTCATGAGTTCACCTTTAGTCTCAATGCGCCGAACGGCAGGATGCTGGTCAAGATGTAGTCCGTAAGTAAGATAGAAAGAAACGATGCCACGACGGTGTTTCGAGTCGCAATTCCGACTGCACTCGCACCGCCTCGCGCGCGGTAGCCGTTAAAGCACCCAATCCAGGTCAAGATCAAGCCGAACGCGGTGCCTTTTACCAGGCAATGAATGATTTCTATCGGGGCGCAAACTTTCGCGTACTGAGTCCAGTAGACCGCCGAATCGAGTCCCATAATCCCGCATCCGATCGCTGCGGCAGCGAGCGATGCCACCGCGGTGAAAAAAATGGAGAGGATGGGAAGCATGCAGAGTCCGGCGATGACTCGAGGGGTGACTAAAAACTCGATCGGATCGACGGCCATCACATCCAGCGCGTCGACTTGCTCAGAAATTCTCATTGAGCTGATTTCGGCGGCCATGGCGGCGCCGGCTCGGCCGGTCACCATAATCGCAGCCATCACGGGAGCCAATTCGCGGAAGAGAGAAACTCCGACGGTACCGCCCAAAAGGGCCTCGGCACCGAAAAGTCGGAACGCGACGTAAAATTGATAACCGAGAACGGCCCCTAAAAAGGTCGCGGCGACCATGACCACTCCGCCCGAGCTCACACCGATCGCTTCGCACTGCTTCAATACCAGTCCGCGACGCTTCCACATGCGCGGAAGGGCTCGGACCGTCTCGAAACCAAAAATTGTAAAGTCGCCGGCTAACAGGGCCGCATCTTCGAGGGGCTTAGGAATTCGCACAGTGAGTACAAGTAAATCTCAGCTTGCTAAGAATAACAAACTCTTCATTGACTTAACTAATCGCGTCACAATAATAACCACCACAGAATCTTCCAAATAACCGACCGCCAGGATAGCAACTAGGTCAGGAATATAAGACGCATGAATCGGATCGCGAACAT
>JACMQW010000060.1 GCA_014376785.1 Oligoflexia bacterium | reverse complement strand
GGGCCTCCCGGATTACTCCGTTAGAAGCGATGAAGTCGAGTGGACTCGAATCGAACCGGCAAGAACGGGGGGGGCAACGCGGAGTGGTTTTTGGAGCAGCCCTGCTCATCTTTGTTTATTTTTCAATGCGTTTTCAGTGGAACCGAATTTTTGCGCCCATCGAACAGATCACTCAAGGCGCGAGCGTGCTAGGGGCGGCATTCTTCGGACCGGCGCTCGTGTTCTTAATGATTCGAGGTCTGAGGAAGGTGACTCGACTAGGAAAGATCCCGATTTTCCGTTTAGCTCAGGAAAATTTAATTCGTTCGAGACGCCGAACAGCGACGAATGTCATGGCGTTAATGGTCGGTCTTTTTTTGGTAATGTTAATCGCGACAATCCGAGCGAGCTTCCAAACAACATTGGTAAACTGGCTGGGCGAAATTCTCACCGCAGATATCGTGGTGACGGCGAGCGGACGGACCATTACGGCTGACACCCAACCCACTCAGGCCAGCATTCAAAATGAATTGCTTCAGATCCCCGGAATTAGGAATCCGGGGGAGGGTCGGGGAACTCGTTCGAGGTTTCTTCAGTTTTCCTCGCAAGGAATAAAATACACCTTAAAGGCCTTTGATGAGCCAGGCGATTACACCGGTTACCGAAATTTCAAGATCAAGGGACAAGATCGCATCACGGTGGCGCGCAAACTCTTCGACGAAGAGTTAAACTCGCGAGAGCCGGGAGTGATTATCTCCGAAAATTTCTTTTCGAAAAATCCAGATAAGAAAGTTGGGGACCTTTTCGAGATCGATACCCCAAGTGGAAGGATTCCTTTTCGTATCCTTGCCGTCTCCGTAGACTTCGCCTCTCCGAACGGGGTCTTCTACATCAGTCGTAAAGTTTACGAACGCTATTGGAAAGATCCGCTCGTGACGACATTCGCGCTCACTTTAGAACCCGGTGCGAATCTGGAAAAAGTGCGTTCTGAGTTGGCATCCGGTGTTGGTAAAAAATATGGGCTGACGGCGCTTTCGAATGCGGAGATGCGTTCCGAAATGAAAAAAGCAATTGATCAAAGCTTTGCCTACACAAGGGCGGTCGAGATCGCCGCCCTCTTCGTTGCCTTACTCGGCCTCTTGAACACCCTTCTCATCAGTGTTCTCGAACGGACACGGGAGATTGGTGTCTTGCGCGCCATCGGGGCGTCCAGGCAGCAAATCTTTCGGATGATTTTGACCGAAGCCGTTATTCAAGGCGGGTTTGGTGCATTGATTGCGGTCGCGATCGGCGCAGCGATCGGAAAACTTTGGATAGAAAACTCACTCGCTGCAGCGCTTGGGTGGATGATCGAATTTTCCGTGCCGGTTTCTTCGATGATCACGACTGTGGGTGTGGGTTTACTAGTGTCGATCATCGCTGGAATCTATCCCTCAAAACGGGCGTCGGAGCTTCCCATCGTGGAAGCGTTGGAATACGAGTAGCACTTGACCCTTTGGCGGAAAGAGCCGAACTTTCAACTCAAGATCCTAGGTTATTTTGCGTTCACTCTGATGAGCGCGGCTCTTGTTTTAGGAGGGTGGACTCCTTATCCAAAAACGCTCTCTCAGTTTCCGAACCCTGAAATAGGAATTTTAGTCCTTGGTGCCCTATTCTATATCCTCCGAATCATCCGGGGTTTTTTCAAGGGGGACCTTGCTCCATTCGAATGGGGAGAGCTCGACGCGCAATTTTTGTTCCGTTGGATGTGGGTTTTTTTTGGGGCCGCTTTTCTCAAAGCAGCCTGGCTCGACTATGCCTCCTTCCATTCATCCGCACTGGACGCAAGTATGTACGACTACGCCATGATGAACACACTACGTGGACGTTTTATGGTTGCCGCCATGGGAGTCGATCATTTCGGTATTCACGCAACTCCCGTTCTCTTTCTCCTGCTTCCTTTCCACTGGATTTTTCATTCCGCGCTCTTTTCCATTTTTTTACATCCGTTACTTCTTTTGGCTGGGGCGATACTTTTTGAGATTTGTTTAAAGCGCCGAGGAATGAACGACTTTTGGAGAGCTGGAATTATTTTTTCATATTTGAGTGCGACTTGGGTTTCCCTCACTCTCCATTACGGCTTTCATGTCGAAGTTTTTTATCCGATTTTTATTTTCTTGATCGACCTTTCGCTCCATCCGCTAAAGCTTAATAAGCGGTACTCTTGGATTCCTTTCTGGTCGGCAACTTTGCTTTTTCTCAGCATTAAAGAAGACGCGCCTTTTCACCTGGTTGCGCTTCTAGCGGCTTACTGGATTTGCCGGAAGGTCTCTTTTCAGCGAATGGTGATCGGATGCGTTGTGTCCGCCTGCATCGCTGTTCTGTATTTGAAAGTCATTATTCCAAATCATGCTGGAGGTGGAACTTATCATTTCGTAGGCGCGGCATCCGGAGCCGGCTCCACGCTGGGTGAGGCGGTCCTGTACCTCATTGCCCACCCGCTTTATTTCTTCAGCCGCTACTTAACCGGGGGATGGTGGACATTCGTTCTCCCGAGCTTGGGTGTACTTTTGTTCAGTCCATTTTTCTGGATCGCATCTCTGCCGTTGCTTGGGCTTTATAGCTTGGCCGGTGATTCCCAGATGTTTCATTTGACGGTTTATTATTCGATTCCTTTAGTTCCCATTTTCTTTTTGGGCATGGCAGAAGGGTTCGAGAGAGCAAAACGAATCTCTCCGCTTCTTCCGCTGGTGGCAATGTTTGCCCTGGTGTTCACGGGGTCCGGTTATCTTATTTTTCGGCGAACGGATTTACAGAAGTTTGTTCAAACTGAGAGCGCGTTGAAATCCATTCCATCCGATGCAGTGGTTTGCGCTCCCGCCTCCGTGTTCCCTCACCTGCCTTACGGTGAGGCAAGGCTGATTGACCGGAAATGTCTTGAGAGCGCAGAGTTCGCGATAATTCCCGTAGAAAGGGAGGGCCTATCGCTCTATCCCTACGATGAAAAATATTTTTCGACTCTCAAAAAGTCGCTCATCTATTGGAAAAAGTTGGATGAACTCAGCGGCGACGTTATTGAAGTCTACCAAAAGCCAGATTCTTCCGTAAAAATCTAGCGGAGCTTCTCCATACAAGATGGGATGGTTAACCCGAGCATTTTAGGAGCACGAACTGCGTTTTGATTTGGCTCTGAGTAGCGACCGGTGAAAACCTCTTGGAGGTAGAGTTGTCTCCTTCGGAGATTTTGGAGGTTTGCTTCTGCCCAGAGTTTCGGGTCACTTTTTGGTCTGCCATCGGCGTACAGAATTCCATTCAGCTCTCCTCCCGGTTCGCCAGGGCGGGCGTCTCGATGAGGTTTATTGCCTGCATCTCTCCACTGAGTCATGACATACCCACCTCGCATAATCGCTATCTTCCCCATCGCGGAAAGTTGGTCGATCATATCTCGAGTCCAGAGGCCGACATCCTGGTAAACATGCCCGTATCCAAAAACATTCTTCGCGCCCGGCGGAGCAAGAGACTTTCCTCCGAACTCGCCCATGACCATGGCCGTTTCATCACCAGCGAATTCGTAGCCCGGAAGGAGCAGAGATTTTTGGTTTGCCGGGAATGCTTGTCCATCTTGCGCGAGTACGGAAATTCCTCCGTACTCTTCGATGAGTTCTTTACCGCTTCCTCGGTAGTCGTGCGCACTCATGAGTAGTGAGCCGCGCTTTATCCCAGGGACTGTCCTGGCGTTCTTCACTTCAGTCGCTTGGCGCCATCCATCCTCTGGACTGATAATCACTCCAGCCGGGCCATTTTCGGCGGTCGTTTGAATGAGTTTGAGTTGGAAAGCCTCTCTTTGTTCGTCAGTTACCGGGGCATGATGGCCATCATCCTCTAAATTTCCCCAGTCTTCGTTTCCTGCGACGACGTAATAAAGGCCCGGGTGGCCGTGGCCAAGCTTTTTTACGATCTCTCCCAGTTGGGATAAGTAACTTTTGAGAGCTGCGGGATCACGGATGTCTCGAGCGGTAGGCATTTCAAATGCCCAGCCGATTCCCATTCGTTGCTTTCGTCCAGTTACGGGATTCATGGCAATGACGCCATTTTCCATGTCGTAGATGTCTCGAAAACTGGGCGTCGTATTATGAACGCGTTGAAAATCGAATCCCATTTCCCGCATGGTCTGAATATCAGAGGCATTGATTTACCGTGTCTCAGGTGTGTAAAGTCCCTTCGGAAAAACCATCTGGTTCAAAACACCGCGTAAATAAGTCGGAGCGCCATTCAACCAAAAATGACCCTTTTCTTGAACAAAAGATTGGAAACCACAATAAGACCAGATTTTTTCGAGAATGTGACCGTTTCGAAAAAGCCTGACGTTCACATCGTAGAGTGTTGGGCTATCCGGGTACCAAAGTTTCGGTCACGCAACTTGGGATTCGACGATCGCCACTCCGTCTTTCACTGGAACTCGCGGTGAGCAGACCAGGCGCCGCGTTTCTCGGTCGATTAATTCTACTTCTACCTCGAGTCCAGGTTTCGCATTCTCCACTTCTATCCGAGCATTAAAGTGACCATTTGCATGAGGAGCGTTTTTAACCGCCGAGATGTATTCGCTCGAAATTTTTCTGAGGTGGACACCCTTCCACACACCGGTGCTGTTTCCGTAAAAGATAACACCTTCGTTAGGAAGTCGCTCCTGCTTACCTGCGGGTATGTCTCATCTAAGGCGATCATCTTCTGCCCGTATGACGATGGTATGCTTCACACCGGTAGCACTCGCTGTTCCTTTCTTCATGGATTCTGAAATATCGGCATCAATTGGGGGTTTGGCGCGGTTTCAAAACTGGGTTTAAACGGCCGCGAGTCGTTTGCCTTACCAAAACTTTCCTGAGCAGAGAACGCAACGTCTAGTAGAAAAAAGCTCAGAATAATTGCAGGAAAAGTCCGTTTGAAAGTTTTCATGGCACCCAGAAGTTTGTTCGAATGTAGAAATCGGAACACTTCGATTTTAGGCCAAATGATTCGAAATCGGTCTAATTTTACGGCATGGGAGTGTAATAAATTAGAGAAAAGCGTCAAGAGTTCGACGGAAGACTTAATCGCGAACAAATCGGTCTTCGACATCCATCAGTCCGAAATAAAGAGAACCATTTTCAAATCTAACGGATCCGACGAGTGCCTTTTGGATGGCTTCGCTATGCGGATAGGCGATCTCGACGCCATCGCGGTCGACCGATCCAGGTGCCATTCGAAACTGAGATTTTACTTCGGCACCTTCGCAAAAAAGACTCTCGACACGAGCAGAATTAAGAGGAGCTTCCTGCGTGACATTCAGATTTGTATCGCAAGTTGCTGTGACAACAATCTGGATAGACGTTTGAGTTTCAGGGTCTTCATTCGTCCATGAACCGGCCCATTCACTGCAATCGCAAGCGTAACCAGGAACGGCGAAAGTAAATGTAAATATCGGTACTAAGATTGGAGCCCATTTCATGGCCTTTACTTATCTTTCTTCAGCGGAGGACGGAAGAGGAAAGCGGAAGGTGTCTAAATTCGGTCGTCGCCCAAAAGCAGGCAAATCCCTGAAAAAGAGCTGCTACAGCGACAAAAGCAAATTGTTCGAATCCCTTCTCTTTTTTCGGTCGGAGGATTTGGGTTTTGCCTGTTCGCTCATTCGCGCTAGGAGCGTTCTCATCCAGGTATGGGGAGAGTGTCTCCGCAAAAGAGTCATAGCGCAGAGGCTTCTTAAGAAAGGGCCATCGCGAATTGAATCCGCGCTGCCCAGAAGTCAGTACAAAAGGCACGTTTGTCATTCCAAAATAACATTCGTTTACTAAATCTACTCCGGACTTTTTTTCGGCGAGTTGAATATCAGAAAGGACGACGGTGTAGAGGCCGGTTCTCAGTCGAATTTGATCGGTGGCCGTCTCGGCAGAATCAGCAAAGTCGATTTCCACTTTCGCGTTGAGCCGGTTAATCATCCGACGCAAGATCGGGTAAGGCTTATGTCATCTTCAACCACTAAAATTCTTTTTTCCAATCGTTATCCTGTCTTTTTCTGACTTTAGAATAACAAAGACAGATGAGGAACTATCTCCTAACTCGTGAAGCTTTCGTCATCATTCGTTTCGGCTCTCTTTTATCTGAAAACTCATGACTTGTTTCATCACGCTGGGTTCAAAAGAGATCTCAAATTTACCGGGAATAAAGTCATCTTCAACCGCAGCGGCATCACGAAGGCTAGCCGTTAAAGTGCCGTAATTAGCGAATTCCCTGAGGAGTTGCGACGGAATTTCAATGACGATTTGGCCGTTTCTGAGTCTATCCGTTACGGCTTCTTTGCTTATTACGGTAAATGTTTGGCTGGCTTCGGGACCCTTATTTTCTTTAATTAGAAAAACCGAGACGACGCCTTCGGTTACTCGAAATAGGTAAAATGGAGATCTCTTGACGATTCTCGAAATTTTTCCCTGCGGATCAAAAAAGTAGATTTGTGGATCCAATTCATTGGGCTGGTCGATCGAACCCGCTTGAATTTTATTTCCGCTGAGCACGAATACCGGATTGTGGTTGTCGCCGGAATGTCGCCTTTTCCCGGATGAGCGGCTTTCGAGCGGCTTAAGGCGGATTTCCACTGGACTGTTAGCGAGTGGATCATACTCAGATAAAGAACTCGACTCGATCGAAAGCGCCGCTTCTCCTCGGCTCTTTCGGAATCGATTTTCTTCGGCGAGTGCCAATTTTAGTCGTGACTTCGCTTCTTCCGGCGTGAGGCGAGGGGGATTCAACTCCTCTTCGAAAAAAACAGAGTATTTGAATCCACTTTCTGCATAACGAATCATTAGCGGTGACGGACTGAGGGAGATGTAGCGGAGAATTTCCGCGCAAGTGTCTATGCTGATCTGTTGTGAAAATGCGGTGGTGCAGTTCGCAACTTGGGCTAAGAGCAGCGAGACGAATGCATGGGGGAGAGTTGCTAAACGGCGAGGCATCTGAGAATTTTGGAGAATTAGCCGAAATGGTTCAATCTAAATTCATTCCAGCCGAAATTTTAGGAAATGGAGTAACTTTCTTCAGGGTTCTTCCGTTCGTCCTTTCTCGAATCTCTTTCCAGAGATAACAAGATTGAATGAAATTCTTTATACCCGCCACCGACTCTAAGAATTACGAAGCGACTCATGCCGAACTCATTACCAGGTCCTCTGCCGCTACCGGGTGGAAGGTTTCCAGCCGCCAAATTTATAGCGTCAATTGTGTCTACGAGGGGTTAGTTACGGTGGCGACCGTCGGCAAGAAATTCGGGTATGATGGAGTGGTGCACGCTATTCTGGAAGCAGATGAAGGAACCATCCTCTTTACCGAAAAAAGAGGAATTCTTTCAGGGGAGCCCATTCATCTCGGAAAAGGAGGAATGATCAAAGATTTTGATGACTAAGTATTTTCTGTGAGATTTTTGACACGTGCGAGGAGCGTGTGAAGGTCGAGAGGTTTCTGCAAATAACCCGCTAATCCGTGACTATTAGAAGCATTTGCTTTTGCCGAAACCAGTAAAATTGGAATCGAAGAAATTGCATCGTCTTGATTCACGATCCTCAAGAACTCGATCCCGTTCATTTTCGGCATTTCTAAGTCCAGCAAAACCAGTGACGGTTTCATCCGGCTTCTCATCAAAAAGAGCGCGTCTCTTCCATTTTCAGCGCCATTTACCTCGTAGCCTTCCTGCTCGAGAATGTCGCGGACTGTGTCCCTGAGGACTTCATCGTCTTCTACTATTAGAATCGTATTCTTGGGCGTCTCATAATTTCTCATAATCAGTCCCCTTATTAAGAGGGTGCAATCGAGATGCCTCGATGTGCAGAGTCGAAATAGGTTGATGATATTTAAGAGGAAAAATTTTGACGCATTTAGTCCTAAATTTGCGTTTGAAGTGAGGTAATTCTCCACTGCCCCGGATTTTGCATTCATCTCCACAAACGAACCGCGAAAAGGAAAAACCGTCATGAAGAAGAATGCAAAAACACAATCAAAGAAAAAAGCGGCCAAGTCCGTACGGAAAGCCGCTGGCCCCGTTGAAGGAATTAAAAAAGCAGTTTCAAGAGTGAGTCACCTTTTTCAAGACGAGCCCCAGGATATCGCTGACGCCATTAAACAAGACCATGAAGCATTGAGAAATTTTTTGAAGCTTCTAAAGGATACTGATGAGCCGATGGCGAAGCGCCGTCAGGCCTACAGTCTCTTTTCTGACCTCTTGAAGTCCCATTCGAAAATCGAGGAAAGTGTCGTATATGCGGCCTCTGACGTTTACCCGGGGCGTGAGTTGCACATTAAAATTGCCGAAGGTTATGTCGAGCATCAGCTTGCAACGGACCTGATGAATCGTATTGAAAAGGCGAAAGATGCCGTCACCTGGAGCGCCCATGCAAACGTCCTTTCTGAAATTGTGGAGCATCATCTGAAAGAAGAAGAACGTGATCTTCTGCCACTCATTAGAAAGGCAGCTAAACTCGATGCCGATCAGGCGATGCTACACGCCTTCATTGCAGGCAGAGAGCGGACCCAGGTTCGCGTGGAAAAGAAAAACGCGGGGGTTTTGAAATAGACGGATGAGTGGGAACCGATCAGTCCTGAATTTACTGTCCGTACTCACTCTTCCCGACTGGGGTCAGAGAAATGGCGGTTAATTCCAAATATCTCTCAATTTATTTTGTTAAGTACGAAGGTGCTCAATTCCAGAATCGCTAGGGTCGATAAGATAAGATGGAATTGGCCTCGTTGCGTACGCTTCTAAAAGTTCTTAAACATCTCAGCGTTCTTTTAATGATGTTGGGAGTGTCGCCCTTCGTCTATGGAGGTGCGAGGCCACCCTTACCTCCGATGAGTAGCGGCCCGGGATTTAGAGATTCATGCTCAGAGGTTTTCAGGCCTCCTTCTGAGCTAGAGAAATTTGGGCCGCGACTCTATTTTAGCGCAGCCGAGAAAGATGTCGAAAAAACGTTGAGTTTAGACGATCTGTCTACCGTCACGTTCACCTATTACAATGTGCTTAACCTTGTAGAGTCTCCCGGAATTTATGTCGGAGATGGTTCAGCGCAAATCTTTCAATATGGAAGTTTAGAGAAACCAATTGATCAAAGTCGGGGAATTATTCGAAATATTCATCGCGAGCAACCCCATTTCTTAGCCACGATCGAAACGGAGTCCCTCGATTCAATGGAGAAATTATCTGCCATCGATAAAGCAGACGGCAGATTTGCCAAGAGTCTTAGCGACCTCTATTTTAAAGTTCTCATCCCAGGAAACGACGGACGTGGCATCAATATCGGCTTGTGGCTTGACCGCCGTTTAAGAGTCGACTTCATTGTTCAAAGTTTCCGAGAATTGACTGGCCCCTACGAAGGGAAAGACGTGAAACTTTTTTCTCGCGACTTTCCAGTTGTTGAGATACGTGACGCTGGTGCACAGGTGGGATCTAAACCACGCTTTATCTGGGCAGCGTTTCACCTGAAGTCGCAGCGCATGGATACTGAAGGAGATCATTCGGATATTGATTTCCATTTGAAGCGAGAGTTGCAGTGGAACGGCCAGCTGGATATCTTAAAAAAACATTACCAGGATGTGTATGGAGAAAAAATTCCAATTATCTTTGGCGGTGATGGAAATGGGGATTTCCGTACCTATCCCGAATTCGTCAGAACGAAGTCAGCCGGCTTTATCGAAACACTGGATGCCATCCAAGTCCGTAAAGACGATCCTCGTAGGCTCACTCAATCCTATTTTCCAAAGAACCAGCCGCCGACTTTCAGTCAACTAGACGTTATTCTGTTGGATAAAAGTACCGTGGCTCGCGGAGCTATTCTGGATGCTCATACCGTGGTCGATACGGATGAGTCCGGAAAGGTGCGTCCTCTTCCTGCGACCTATCAGGAACGGAAAGGGTATTCTTCAGACCATGCATTGAATACAGTCGTTCTCGATCGTGAGAAGTTTATCGGGAAAGAATCCGTCCATTAAGATTTTCGAAAAACAGTGAGTATGCGAGAGTGAAACAGATGCTAAAGCCCATCTGTTCAAACCAGCCATACTTCCAGTTCGCAACTCTCACAGCCTATACTGCGCCAACTAGTAGAGTATCGTCATGAAGATCGATTTCGATCAGCTCGTGACCTTTCTCGCGCGGATTTGGTTTTTTCAAGTTCTGCATATCGATGGAAAGCCGATCACTATTGGCAGTTTATTTGTCGGAATCGGAGTCATTCTCTTTGGTCTCTATGCCGCCAGACGGCTGAGTATTCAAATCAGCAAGATCATGGAGAATAAATTCTCCGTTCATCGCACATCTCTTGGCGCTATCCAGACCTTTTCTTTTTATCTCTTAGTGATTCTATTTTCGTTCTTTGGCCTGAGTGTTGCGAATATTCCTCTGACGGTGTTCACGGTTGCCGGGGGAGCCCTCGCAATCGGAGTTGGCTTCGGAAGCCAAAACGTGATGAACAATTTCATTAGCGGACTCATTTTGCTGATGGAACAGCCAATCCGTGTGAATGATTATGTGGAGCTTGATGGGACTTTTGGCAAAGTGCAAAGAATTGGCTTTAGAAGCACAACTCTTCTTGCGTTGGGGAATCGGCAGCTCATCGTGCCGAACAGTTCATTTATTGAAAAAAATGTTTTGAATTGGACTCTTTCTGATCGGATCGTCCGCGCTCAGGTCGCTGTAGGTGTGGCCTATGGTTCGCCTGCCCGCAAGGTAGAAGCGCTACTGCTCGAGTCCGTTCGGCAAACGAAACTAGTGCTCGCGGAACCTGAGCCGTTCGTTCTATTTAAAGATTTCGGAGATAATTCGCTAAATTTCGAAGTTACTTTTTCTGTCGAAATTAAAGAAATTCGTGACCGCGAGTTAGCCGCGAGTAGTGTTCGATTTTTAATCGAAGAAAAATTCCGTGAAGCAGGAATATCAATCCCATTCCCTCAGCGAGATTTGCATCTAAAAATGGACACGCCGCTGGAGATTCGATTGTGTCCCGTTAAAGCGGAAGTAGTATCCCGAGGACCTGCGCAACGCGGAGAGCTCTCCTAAATCGCAAGATAAAAGTTCGTTCAATGGGCGCAGAGATTAAGTCCACCGTTACTCGTGACCCTTAAAAATCCCGTGATCTTACCCTTCGAGCATGTTCAAATAGCGGCATGCTATTCTTCCCCTGCCGCTGTAGATTAGTTCTTTGTCGATCGAGTGGCAGGCTCTAAAAGGGAGAATCTATGATGCAAAAATATGATCCTTCAGAATCAGTGCGAAATCTCTCGAAATTAAATTTCAGCAAAGTTCCTGAACTCACACTTCTGTTTTGGATCATTAAAATTGCTGCCACCACACTGGGTGAAACGGGTGGCGACGCAGTTTCGATGTCGATGAATCTCGGTTACTTAGTTGGAACTTTAATTTTCTTCATCATTTTTTTGATTGCCGTCACGGTACAAATCAAAGCTAAGAAATTTAGACCATTCGTTTATTGGTCCACGATCATTGCAACAACGATGGTTGGAACTACGTTAGCTGACTTCGCTGATCGTTCGCTCGGCATTGGTTACGCAGGAGGATCATCCATACTCCTTGCGCTTGTTTTATCTTCCCTCGCTATTTGGTACCGCAGCCTAGGAACAGTTTCCGTTCAGTCATTAGATAACCCGAAGGCGGAATCATTCTACTGGATCACCATTATGTTCTCTCAGACTCTCGGAACGGCGCTGGGGGATTGGACCGCCGATTCGGCAGGATTCGGATACGTCGGGAGCGCCATTCTGTTCTCATCTCTTATTGCCGGGGTATGCGCTCTTTATTTTTGGACTCGGCTTTCTCGAACACTACTCTTTTGGTCCGCATTCATATTGACCCGTCCCTTAGGGGCTGTGGTTGGTGACTTCTTAGATAAACCCAAAAATCATGGGGGACTTGAGTTGAGTCGCTACGTTGCTTCGGCCGCTTTGTTTCTATTCGTCTTGGTTTGCCTTCTCGTCTTTCCCAATCGGGCGGCTAAATCGTCTCACTGACGAAGTAAGCTCAAAATTAGAGCGGCAGCGGTTGCGCCTACCGCTCCGTAAATGAATGGTGCCGAAGGATCAACTCGGTCCCACAGTAGACCCGCTACAGAGCTTGCAATCAAAGTCGCTATCCCACTCACTGTCCCAAGTATTCCAAGCGCGGTCGCTTTTCTATCGGCAGGGGAAAGATCGACGACGAGTGCTTTGCCCACTCCGTCCGTACATGCCATGTAGAGTCCATAGATTCCGAAGAGCACCCAGTAATGCCATATTTCGAATGCAGACGAAAATCCGAGATAAACACCAGCAAAAACCACGAGTCCAACGATCAGCAAAGATTTTCGATTCCACCGATCGGATAATCGTCCAAGGTAGGGACTTGCGAGCGCATAAACCAGATTGTAAAAGCAATACATCAAGATCGTCACCTTCAGGCTGATCCCTTGGTTCTTGGCTTTTAGTAGAAGAAAGACGTCGCTCGAATTCACTAAGGAAAAAACCCCCCAAGATAGGAGATACAGTTTGAAGTTGGGAGACATTTCTTTCGGTGAAAAAGGAGAGAGTGAGCGTAACTGACTGACGATTTTTCTTTTGGACTCCCGAACGGAAACAGCGACGAGCGCCGCGAATAGTCCCGGGATGAGCGCCAGAAAATAGAGCTTTCTCATCTGATGAGGCTCGTAACTTAGAAACAGAATAGCCAGCAGCGGTCCGAGTGCTGCGCCCATCGTATCCATCATTCGGTGCCAGCCGAACGCTTCTCCTTGAGAGCCGTCCGATACAGAATCGGATAGAAGAGCATCACGCGGAGCCGTCCTAACTCCCTTGCCTGTTCTGTCTAATCCTCGCGCGATAAATACGGTCGACCAAGAATGCGAAAACCCGATGATTGGTTTTGCAATCGCCGCAAGCAAGTAACCTGCGATGATGAAAGGACGCCGTTTTTGAATCCGGTCGGATCTTGCCCCGGCATAGACTTTCAGCAGGCTCGCTACGCATTCAGCGAAGCCTTCGATGAGCCCGACGGAGAGCATCGAAGCACCAAGAACTGAGGTTAAAAAGAGGGGGGTGATGGGATAAAGCATTTCGCTGGAGATGTCCGCGAAGAAAGACACGATTCCGAGTCTGATAACCGTTGAGTTCAGTGCGTTGGATCGAGTCGCTTTGGGTGCTATAATAGACATTGCGTATTTTTAGACTACGGCAAATCAAGCGATTGGTCGAAGACTGTCTGAATCTATTCATGACCATTAAAGCAAAAGTGTCAGCAGTGAGAATGCCGATATCACAAGACCCCAATGCCAGTGGGTGTGGCACGGTTCTGTTTTTCCAATTTTCCTGAACCGAATCTCAAGCTGATCAAAGGAAAGCGTGACGTGATGGCGGAGACGGCGATCGATCTCTCGGAGGAATTGAAGGCTTCTCCGGAACTTTGGATGAATCTGCAAACGCAATTGGATCTCGCAGCAGCGTTGAAAAAAAGATCCGCTTAAAAAAAACCCGAATCGCAAAAAATGTGAATCGGGTTTTTTTGGTTGGTTTGATAAGTATCAAATAATTTCGGCCACTTACCGCGCCTTTTGTTCTACTGTAGGACAAAATTTCATTTTTCCAATTCCTATTTATTTCAAGGCAAACTAGATACGTGCGAAACGGTCTGAAATGCCGACGTCATTATTTCTAAGCGGCGGCGGTCTCGATTCATTCTTGAAGACCCAATCAATTACATCATCACTCGCGAAAATGCGCGGACTAACAGCTCTTGCCGCCCTAAGTAAGAGAACGTGGAATTTAAAAATCAGATCTATCAGTTTTTAATCAAGACACGAATAGATACCGGTTTTCTGATTTATTTCGTTCGTTTCCGCCTGAACTCAAAGATCTTGCTTATGTATATACAATAGAATACACTTGAAAAGGATAAAGTTTGATTGGGACCCACTCAAAAATGAGAGAAATTACCGGAAGCATGGAATTTGGTTCGAGGAAGCATAAACTGTCTGGGTGGACTCGAACTCAATTGAGTTGTTCGATCCTGAACATAGCCCAGATGAAGATCGGTTTATTCGTTTGGGCTATTCTACTTTAAGCAGGTATTTGCTCGTGTTCTTTTGTGAGCGTGAAAATGGAGGCGTCATTAGGATTATTTCGGCGCGCAGAATGACGACTAAGGAGCGGAGGCAATATGAAAAAGGAATATGATTTAAAAAAATTGGTAAAGCGAACCGTCAAGGTGAAGGTCGATGCGAGTGCATCTAAAGTAGCGATCTCCATTCGTCTCGATGGTTCAGTCTTGGCGGCTCTGAAGACGGAAGCCGATCGCCTCGGCATTCCTTACCAGACCCACCTTGGAAGTGTTCTTCATCGCTATGTGCATGGGGATCTAGTGGACGAGAAGGCGGCTAACCTTGTTAAAATCATTAGACGTGCTTCATGACTTTGCCCAGAATCTTGTTCGTTTTGTGGGGCTTGCTCCTATGCAGTTGTGCGTCCACGACGGTTGGAGGTGCGCTTCCATCTTGGCAAGGTAGGTACACTCGAGTGGACGGCGCATATGATTTATACAGCTCGGTCGATTCCGATTTGATTACTGTGAAGATCGTAAGGTCTGGTTTTCCCGTCGACAAAAATGAAGCGGGCTCAAAGGTCGCCTTCCTCGCAAAAATTCAAAGTTCGACGTCGGCAAAAGAAATGCAGCTCTGTCGAAACGGACTCTGTACAAAAGAGTGCCTTTCGGATGTTTTTCGTTCAGTCGACGGGCTCATATACAAGTCGTGTAATGATAATAATTTGGACGGAATCTATCGTTGATGAACTTCGTAAAGGCGGAAGCCGGCCCCTATAATTCCGTGATCTTTTACGATTCGAGTGGAAAGCGCTATCTCGCCCGCAATGGATCACGAAATTATCGAAATAATAACCCTGGAAACCTGGTTCCGGGAGAACTGTCAAAAAGGAACGGTCAAATCGGAGTCGCCGGCAAATTTGCGGTCTTTCCTGATTTTGAAGTTGGAAAGCGTGCGATGGCCGATTCATTGCGCACTGTTTACGGTGGCCGAAGCCTCAAGGAAATGATCGAAAGATTGGTGAATTCAGTAAAACGGAGTTTGACGCACTAGTCGGCGCAATTCTCGAAATGGAAGGGAAGGAGCAGGCCGATGTCCGGCAGATCCTCCCCGGGAAAAAAGAAATTCTTCGAGTTCGTAAAGACAAAAAAGGAACGATTACTAATTACGATATTGAAGGCTTTGGTTGGATGAATAAAAGCGAAGCGCTTGCGTTCACTCGTGCCGGAGAAATCGACGCTGTCATCGCGAAATCGAAAGCCGGGCGCCCCTTCTTGCGAACCCGCCCTGACATTACTGTCGTGAATAATTTGGACAGCAAAAGTTAATGCGGAAAATGAAGAACAGACGAGGAACTGAAGCACCAAAACCAAAAACTGAAAAAAATAAAATCGGGCTCGGGGTTTCTTAAGAAAACCCCGGGGGGGGTGGTTGGGGGGGGGAGGGTATCTTCGGGGCCTGCCCCACG
>JACMQW010000059.1 GCA_014376785.1 Oligoflexia bacterium | reverse complement strand
CGTGATTCTCACTCCGCACATCGGTGGATCGACCGAAGAAGCGCAAGCGAATATCGGAATCGAAGTCGCGGGTTCCTTAATTCGGTTTATGAATGAAGGAGCAACTCCTTCCGCGGTAAATTTTCCTCGCATCGATCCGATGATCGTGCCCGGGGCTCACCGCATTTTGAACGTCCACCGAAACGTTCCCGGCGTTTTGCGTGACATCAATAAAATCGTGTCCGACCTCCATGCAAACATTCGTGGCCAAGTCCTTTCGACCGATAATGACATCGGGTACTTGGTGATGGACCTCGATCAGAATGTGTCGGGCTCTGTCAAAGATGCCATCGAGCACCTGCCGACTAGCATCCGAACTCGAATTTTGTTTTAAACCAAATCCTCCTCACGGGGGCGAATCGTATTTCGTAAGCGCCGCTAAGAGCTTGGCGGTGGAGCGGGTCTGAGTTTGGCCTCCCCCCGAATCTAACCCACCTTTCTTGGCACAAAAAATGTTAAGGTCAAAACAAGCTTCTACCGATTCCAAGTAATGAGTTTGAGCAAGCAAACGTTTTTTCCAATACTCTTTCTGGTTCACATCGTCTTTTCTTACTCGGCTTTTTCCGTTAATGCCGAGGAGACGGGTTCGCCAAGCTCAATTGGTTGTAAATCTTTACTCACGACTGTCCGTGTAAACCTTAAAAAAAGATGGTCTTTAATACCTGACGCCCATCCATGGGTATGGCGGGCACCTAAAGCTAAAGTTGACTATGCAGGATTTTATGAAATCCCTTTTTCAAAAACGTCTCGACTGGAAAACTTGCCCGAATCTGTTCGAATGCTTTGCGAAACCCCATGGACGAAAATATACCCCAGATCAGATCCGCGTAGAAATTCACAACCAATCATGGAGCTGAAAGTTGTCGATTTGGAGAGTTTTTCGACGCAACATGATACGTGGTTTTCCTCTATTCGAAACTTACTAAAAGTTCAGACCCCTGGCTCAAGTTTGCATGGCATTTTGAATGTCGACCAAATTTCCTGGTCTAATCCGTTAACAGAGCCCGCTTTTTACACTGCAATCGATCACACGGCTGGACCAATGGTCGGGCGACCTGAAGAGTTAATGCTTAAGCTAAAAATCTCCGCAAAAAAGAATGTGTTCGTTCTTGCGCTCAATGAACCAGACACTGAAGAGGAGATCCGATTGGTACTCGAAAAACTCACGGGCGATCCAAATTATCTAAATTTATACCGAAGTCGCATCAGCAATTCAGGGGCGCAGGACGCAAAAAATTTTGGATACGACATGTATCAGAATGCGATCATTACTTACTTGAGGGAGCAGCTGGGAATCCCGGTAGACATGATGCTTTATCTTCGAAAGATTGGAAAGCCCGGTGCTAGTGGAGTCTTAAGTTCGGACCTCGATGTCTATGCGTGGCCAATATTTTATGATCCTGACCTGCTGAGAAATGCCGAAGTTGAAAAGGTTTTTTTCAAGCCCTATTCACTCACACCTTCTACTGAATTAGGGGTGAATGATTGGAAATACCTAACAGTAAATCTTAAATTTCTCTCTGAGGTAAACTCGGAAGCCCGAGTAGCAGGCGCGATTATCACTGCAGCAAATAGTATTTTTGAAGCCAGTGTCGAGTTGCAAGCGATTGGACCTATGGGGCCAAGCGCTAATTATGTAGACCCTGACAAACAAGCCATCTACCTCGAAAAAATTCAGCCACTCGTTCATCTATATGTCATCAATGAATTACCCAATTTGCTTTTACAAAGGCTCAAGCTGGAACCCGAGGCAGACATAAACACTGTGCTGCATGTTTGGAGCAGGCAATTATTGGTCGATTATATCCGAAAGATATTGAATGGAGTCTGAATCTATCACTGATCGAGTTCTAGTTTTCAGCGGAGTGAACCAATTTAAATTGCTCCGCACGGCACTTGGTATCCTTAAGCACCGGTGCTCTTTCTTTCCGCACCTCGAGAAATTTATGGGTCATCGGATTGCTTATCGCCATCCTCACGACACCATTCATGCCACGAAGCTTCGGGCGCGCGAACATTCGCTGGATCGGCGCAAATTCAATTCGCAGGGGATACCCGGCTTTTCTTGCGTCAGTTCGTTGGCGAATGCATCCGAATTCGCTCGAAACCTTATGGGTTCCGATCCGAAGATGTTGGTGCTTGATTCGGTCAATGAGGGGAATACCTCTACATTAAGAGCAAATCTTAACCCATCTTTTCTTTAAGTTTTCATGCCGAAGGTTCGATCCCTCAGTATGCCACGCTTCACGAAGGTTGTCGGTTTCCCACTCCTCATCGTTCTCATCACCTTTGGCTTAGGCTGGTCCGCTCAGGACGCCTGGGCAAACGGAAATGACCCTTACGGTGAAGGCTTGAAAATGGGCAAAGGGAGTCGTCTACAGGGAGAGCCATTAGACACCAGCGAGCGCCGAAGCTACCGAGAAATTCCGAAGGATGAAGCCGCAAATTACGTCGATATTAAGAAGTTCCCGCCGAAAGATTATCTTTACGTCGCAAATTATTGGCACCTCGATCGGTTTTACGTCGCGGCTATTCCGGTGGATCTCGATGTGAAGCAAGCCATCCTGCAAGTGGTCTATTTCGTTCCCCAAGACGTCATGCACCACATGCAAGGGAGGTTTGATCATCCGAAAACACCGATTCTCCTATTTCAGCAAACGACGGACAAGGATCCCCATTTCAAACCGATCTCGATCGATAGCAGCACGATATCATTGGAAGCCGTGGGCACCGTGAGGTTTCCCGCAGATTTCGGAGTGAAGAACGGCCTCGACGGATCGCTGGCCGCTAGTCATCGCCTGATGTCGAGCGAGACGAAAACCCGAATGTTGGTTTACGACCTCCATCAGGAAACGCGCCAGTACCCGCTGGTTTTCACGGGGGATCGATTGAACAACTTTTGGAAATTCGCCTTGGGCGCTTTTTACGATCCCGAGATGACTAAGGTTTATCATTTTCTAAAATACAATTGTACGAACTCGTGGTTCTCCGTTATCGACCGCTTCATGGCGAAAAATTCCGATTCTTTTCTAAACCGAAGTTTGCGGTCTATTCCCTTCGAATTGCGGGGATCGTTCCTGTACGCAAGTAACATCTCGCTCGCGGTGCCGACTTGGATCAAAATGCACCTGAATCGTCGGGGAGTCATTTCCTACGCAAATCCTTACCCGAATTTAGATGTAGAGGTCGGTGGTCCGACTCCCGAAGCCTGGAACACCTGTCCGACCCTCTTACTGAATGGCGCGAAAGACTTCGTGAAAAATACGGTAAGCCGAATTAAAAAAGTGACGGGCTTTCCTGGAATGCCGTACGAAGGATGAAAAGTTCTTTTAATCCTGAAGTCATTTTTAATCCCAGATTTTTCCAGGATTTAAAATGCCGCGAGGGTCGAAGACTTTTTTAATCTGACGGAATAGGTCGATTTCGGCTTCCGTGCGAGTGAAGGAAAGAAATTCTTTTTTCAGTAGGCCGATTCCGTGTTCTGCCGAAATGCTTCCTTCATATTTCCGAACCAACGCAAATAAATCAAGATCGACGCGCTTGGTTGCTAAGCGGAAGTCAGCGGGACTCATGTGATCGGGCTTCATGATGTTAATGTGCAGATTTCCGTCACCGATGTGCCCGAAGAGGCAAATTTCCCAGCCGACGTAGTGCGCTTGAAAAAAGGTTTCTAATTCGCTGCAGAACCCTTCCAGATTTTTAATCGGGAGTGAGACATCGTTTTTGTGCGGAAGGCCCGTGGAGGCCAGTGACTCTGAAATGCCTTCGCGAAGGCGCCAGAATTCCGCTGATTCGCGAGGGTTCTGAGCCATCGTGCCGTCGAGAACCTGTCCGGATTCCAGGACTTTTTCTAGCCAAGCTTCGATGAGTGATCCATCACTTGGGCGCTCGATTTCGACCAGCACATAATGAGAGGCCGAGGCTGCGAAGGGCGGCCGGGCGCCGAGGTGTTTTGTGACCCTCGCTAAGCAGAGGTCGGTGAAAAATTCGAAAGCTTGAAGCGTGAGGGGGGAGTTGCGTGCGAATCGGAAGAGTTCCAGCACCGATGCCAGGCTCGGAACTGAAAACAAAAAGACATCTTTTGCCGCGGGAATGGGGGCAAGCTTTAAGGTCGCCGAAGTGATGACTCCCAAAGTTCCTTCCGACCCAATAAAAAGTTGGCGTAGGTCAATCCCGGTATTGTTTTTTTCTAATGCCCCGTTGAGTTCGAGAATTTTTCCTTCTCCGGTCACGACGGTGAGTCCGAGCACCCAGTTCCGAGTGAGGCCGTAGCGAATCACATTCACGCCACCCGCGTTGGTTGCGATGTTTCCGCCGACGTGGCTTGATCCTTTGGATGCGAAATCAACCGGCCAAGTGAGGCCGTGCGGACGGCATTGATGGTGGACTCCTTCCGTGGTCGCGCCCGCTTCGACCGTAATCGTGCGCGAGGCGGGATCTACGGTGCCCATCTTCGTCATCCGCTTAAGAGAAAGTACCACTTCGTGGTTCGCAGCCACCGCCCCGCCCGCTAGCCCCGTTCGGCCTCCCGAGGGCACCACCGGAATGGAGTGTGCGTGACAGAAGTTTAGGAGCTTAGCCACGTCGTCCGTCGAACGAGGAAAGGCAATCAACGAAGGATTCGGGGGGAAGGTTTTCGTCCAGTCTTTCCCGTACTCATTCAACTCATGCGGATCGTCGGTAAAAAAGTCGGACGGAAATTCAGCGCGCAATTTTTCAAGCCGGAGAGAAAGTGAGGACTTCATAGCTCTCATGATTGTCTTGGGAGAGGGGGATCGGTCAAGAGTCTAGTGGGTTACAATCGAAGGGAAGCAGTCGGTCGAGCGGCTCTTGGATTGAGCCAGATTTGGGCTGTTCGAACCACGAATCGTGCATTGGCCGACAAGTTCTCGAGAGGAATCAGGAGCCGCTTCAGCAGTCGTCGTCATTTGGCTGATCCGCGAAAGGCTAGCGTCGCTCGAAAGCGCTGTTTCTCCCGTTGAGTTCCAAGCAAAGAGCGCAGCGAAAAATACCGCTACGGGGTAGCCTATTCGGAGGAAGGACGAATCTTCACGAGACGAGGAAGGTCGATGTACAGTCATTTGAGTCCTTTCATCAGTCTGCAGGAAGAGACACTTAGCATTTCCTTGTGTCCCTTGGAGGGCGTGC
Source organism: Oligoflexia bacterium (assembly GCA_014376785.1). Taxonomy (GTDB): domain Bacteria; phylum Bdellovibrionota; class UBA1018; order UBA1018; family UBA1018; genus JACMQW01. The sequence goes on along the minus strand of JACMQW010000059.1, from coordinate 58,349 downwards.
AGACGAGTCAAAGGATATATTTGCAATCTTGAGACCATCAAATTCGCCTCGTTTATCCCATAAATCAGTCAAATTTTGGACGAAGCTTAGAATAAATTAATCAGATAGTTTGCGATAACTACACGATGCATAAATAACGTGTCGATGACTTTGAGTTTTGAATTTCATGCCTTCAGCGACAGAATCCTGTCTGCGCTCGATCGTTTCATCATGGAATTCAAAAATTCTGTGGCAGTCCGTGCAGACGATGTGATCGTGATGTTCGCCATCTGAAAGTTCGTAGAACGACTGCCCTTCTGAATCGGTCGGTCCTTCTTGTAGAATTCCGCTCTCCACGAGCACCGGGAGATTACGGTAGAGAGTGGCTTTACCGACTTCTGGAAAACGCTTTCCGAGATGGGCGAGGAGGTCTTGGGGGGTAAAGTGGCGAGCCTCAAAAACGATCGTTTCCAAAATTTTCGCGCGCGCTTCACTGCGGTTTAACCGGCGATCGCTCACGTACTGTTCGAGCCGCTGATTCAAATTTGCTAATAACTGCTCGCCATCTTCGCCGGTATTTTCCAGTTTAGGCAGAGGACGTCCGCAGGGGAGCGATCGGGAGGGTGGGGAGGTGGGGGCTTTCGCCTTCATGACGTGAAGATAACACCAATGGATGAAGTCTTCGAGGGGACATCGAGTTTGATCTCGAAAGGTTTGAGCGGGTCCTCTGCCAGGTGTTTCTTAAATTTGAAACACTTTTTGGAACCGTGTTTACAACCTAATCTAAAAGTGAGAGCTAGTCTCAGTAATAATGAGATTCAGTCTCAATAATGATTAACGCTTAAGGTTAGGAAGCTCGTATGGCCAATCCGATCAAATCAAAATCATCTAAACGAAAAGCTTTCAAAACTCAGAGGGCATTGAATGTTGAACTTCCGGGCATGGGTAAGCCGGGGGCATTGGAGCGTCGGCCCTATCCCCCTGGCCAACACGGCCTTCGTCGTCGAAAGTTTTCTGAATTTTCTCTCCGCCTCCAAGAAAAACAGAAGCTTCGTTTTCATTACGGCATGCGCGAAGAGCAGCTCCGTAATTTTGTAAAAAAAGCGAAGTACGGGAGGGCTGCCGACTGGATGGCCGTCTTAGTCGGTCATCTAGAGACTCGAGTCGATAATATCGTCTTTCGTTTAGGCTTTGCGCCCAGTATCCCCGCTGCTCGGCAGCTGGTTCGCCATGGGAAAGTCCGAGTGGATGGGAAGCGTCTCGATATCGCTTCGGCGAGAGTTTTGCCGGGCAGTGAAGTATCACTGACTGACGATGCTTACTCAAATGTGCTGTATCAAACCTCGATTTCTCAACCGAGGCTTCTATTGCCGGACTGGCTCGAGCACATCCCTGCGGGAAGCGGGCTCCGCGGTCGTCTTAAATTTACTCCGGGGACGGACGCGGTGCCATTTCCATTTAATGGGCGTCTCGTCGTCGAATTTTACACTGGAGTTTAAAATGCGGCGGTTCAGTGAAAACACCTCAGATCATGAAGAGTTTCGACTAGATTTTAATGGCTCAGAGCATTTGGAGTTCCAGTTTGGCCGGAAGAAAATTACCGTGAGCTTAGACACGGCTTACGAGCTTCAATATCGATTAGCCACACTTCTCGCAGAAGCGGAATGGGCAGAATGGGATCGAACCCGTATTTTGCCTGGAGAGTTCCCGTTAATCTGCAGTCAAAATCGTAAACTCGATTCGTGATCCGTGTTCCTGAACAGTGCTCCGATCAGCTTTCGTCTACCGTCGTTTTCGAGCGCTTCAGCTTCGCGACCTGTGAGGGCAGGATAAGAGTTGCGACCCAGGAAAGGACGGCAAAGTCGTCTACCAGGCCGATAGGTCCGAGATAGTCTGGAACGAGATCGATGGGATTGATGAAATAGACCAGGGCTCCGATGCAAGCGAACTTGAGTTTTCCTTTGCCTGGAGCCAATGCGGCCTTCGTGACTGATTTCAAAATTTTCATAAAATCAGAACTGAGGGTCGTGGATTTTTTCTTCTCTTGAAGTTGCGCTTCTAGTTTTTCCAATTCAGGAGCAGAAATCGATCTTCCTCGATTTTCCATATTGCTGATGATTTCTTTCAAAAAACCGTCAGACTGAGGCGATCCCGTCGCCATTGCCGTGGGCAAAGAAAGTGAGGTTCCATTCTTTTCAATCGTTGCTTGAAAAAGAGGTCGATATTTCGAGGGAATCAGAAAACGATCCGGATGCTTCAGCCAGCGCCGAATGGTCATGTGAGACAACCCGATTTCTTTTGCCAAGACTTCGGGCGAAATGTTCTTCTTTTTCAAATAGCGTCGAATATCGCCGACTGACTTCATTTTTACTCTCCGGTTAAGATATCGCCTTCTTTAGCAAACCATAGATACAAAGTCGGCAAAAGATAAAATCCCATAATCAAGTCGGCCACAAGCCCACCCACAATGACGATCGCGAGGGGTCGCTGGGAATCGGAGCCAATCGCGTGCGAAAATGCGGCCGGAAGCAAACCGAACGTCGCGACCAAACCGGTCATTAAAATAGGGCGCAAGCGAAGGATGGATCCCTCGACGACGGCTTCCCGGATGCTTTTTCCTTCTCTCCTCATTTGGTTCATGTATGAAATGAGTAAAATTCCCGTTTGGATGGAAACCCCGAAGAGCGCGAGGAAGCCGATACCCGAAGAAACGCTGAAGTTCGTTCCAGTGAGGAATAAAGCGAGTACCCCTCCGATTCTCGCGATGGCGACGTTTACCATGATGATAGAAGCCCACTTCCAAGATCTGAAAATAAAATAGAGCACGATGAAGATTGCGAAGATGGTCAGTGGAACGACCAGCCGGAGTCGTTCTTCTGCTCGTTTCTGGTTTTCGAATTCTCCGGACCAAGCAAGGTGATACCTGGATGGCAGGAGCAGTTTCTTTTTCATCACTTCCTGGGCCTCGTCGATTGTACCGGCGAGGTCCCGACCACGCACGCTGAACTTCACGGCAATGTAGCGGCTTCCGTCTTCGCGGTAAATGAGAGACGCGCCTTCTTCCATTCTAATGGTCGCTAATTCTTCGAGAGGGATGCGGTAACCGTCAGGGGTGGTTACGGTGAGGCCGCGCAAACGGTCGACATCACTTCTAAACTCAGGGAGGTAACGAACGGTGAGGTCGAATCGTTTTTCGCCATCGATGAGCTGAGTTGCGACTCGGCCGCCTACCGCGGTCTCAACCGTATCTTGGACATCCGAAATATTTAGGCCATAACGTCCGACTTTTTCCCGGTCGATGTACAAGTTCACATTGGGTTGGCCCAGTTCTTCGAAAATTCCGAGATCAGTAACACCACGGACGGACCCGAGGACTTTTTTAATCTGACCGGCTTTTTGCCCAAGAATTTTTAAATCGTCTCCGTAAAGTTTCACCACCATCGAGCCTTTAACTCCCGACATCATTTCTTCGACGTTGTCGGAAATCGGCTGAGAAAAGTTCCACGAAACTCCCGGTATTTTTTCGAGTTCTTTGCTCATCGCTTCGATCACTTGCTCTTTGGTCGAGAATTTTCCCTTCCAGTCGCCGTGGGGCTTCAACGGAACGTAACACTCGGTATTGAAAAATCCGGTCGCATCTGTTCCATCATCAGGCCGGCCGACTTGGCACACGGTGATCGGAACATCGACGAACTGCATGAAGACGTTGCGCATTTTCTTCACCGTAGACTCGGCGAGGGCGAGCGAAGCGGAAGGCGGGAGCGTCCCCCGGACCCAGATACTTCCTTCGTCCAAGTGAGGAAGAAACTCGGAACCAATCGGACCCCCGAACGCGAGGATGAGGGTCAGCGCAAAACTAATCACGGCCCCCCAAACAATTTTGTTCCGCATGCTGAGCGCAATTTCGAGCGTGCGCCGGTATTCCCTTGAGAGCCACTCTAGGATTGGATTGTGCCATTCTTTCAATTCTCCGCGCATGAGTAGAGCGCAGAGAACGGGAACGATCGTCAATACGATGATCAGGGCCCCAATGAGCGCAAATGCGACGGTCCAAGCCATCGGGGTAAAAAGTCTTCCCTCAATGCGTTGGAGGGTGAAAATAGGAAGGTACGCGAGAATAATGATTCCGATCGCGTAGACGATGGGTTTCTGAACTTCGCGCGCGGCCGAGCGAATCAGCGTGACCATTTCGGGAAGGGTTTCACGGGGGGGCTCTAAGGTTTCCCCAGAAGCAAACCAACGAGCCCTCGCTTCTTGTTTGTAGCGGTAAATGTTCTCCACCATCACGATCGCGCCGTCGACCACCATTCCGAAGTCGAGTGCGCCCAAGGAAAGAAGATTTGCGGGAATCTTGCGGATTTCTAGGAAGATCGACGCCATCAAGAGTGCGAGTGGTACGGTAATCGTAACGATCAAAGCTGTTCGTAAATTACCCAGGAAAAAGAGCAGAATGGCGAATACGAGGAGCATACCCACAAAAAGGTTTTCTTCGACCGTGTGGGTGGTGAGGTGGATGAGTTCTGAGCGATCAAGATAAGCGCGTATCTTCACTCCCGCAGGGAGAATATGCGCGTTCAGTTCCTTCACTTTTTCGTGGAGACCTTCTAGAACGCTTTCGTCTTGCTCCCCTTTTCTTGAAAAGACGATTCCTTCTACGGCGTCTTCGTGGTCGATGATGGTGCCTCCGGGCCCATGCTCAGAATAGGAGATCTTCCCGAAACGTTCTTTTGAGCCTTCTTCGACGCGACCTAAGTTACGCACTCGGATGGGGCTGCCGCCTTTTTGACTGACCACCACATTCGCAACATCGTCCGTAGAATTGATCCTCCCAACCCCTCGAACGTTGAAGGTTTGATCTCCTTGATAGATGAAGCCACCGCCGGAATTTTGATTGTTCTGGGCCAGTGCCTGCACGACCGAAGCCGGGGCGAGGCTGTAGTGAGTGAGTGATGAGGGATCGAGCAAGACCTGAAATTGTTTTGTGGGTCCACCGAAGCCTGACACGTCGGCCACTCCCGGCACTGACTTCAGATATTTTTGGACGGTCCATTCTTGGATTTCTTTGAGTGAGCCTGGAGAGTGGTCGCCTTCTAAAATATACCAGTACACCTGTCCAACGGGACTACTCATCGGCCCGAGTACGGGACTCACGCCGTTAGGAAATTGGATCTGCGCGAGTTTTTCCAGAACGTATTGCCTAGCCGTAAAAGTGTCGGTCTGTTCGTCGAAAATGATCGTCATCACCGCTAACCCAAAAAGCGACGTGGACCTTAAATGGATGTGGTGGGGAACACCGTAAAACTCGGTCTCCGCAGGCACCGTGATTTGCTGTTCGATTTCTTCCGCAGCGTGACCGGGCCATTGGACGATCACCTGAACCCAAGTGTCTGCAATGTCTGGATAGGCTTCGATGGGCAGGTTCCGAAACGCCACCGCTCCGGCAATGATGATGACCAGCCCGAATCCTAAAGTAACGATTCGATGTTCCAGGCACCAGCCAACCAGCCGATCAATCATGGTTGCTCCTCATTCAGCGCATTATCGAGAAGACTGGCGCCTTCGGTCACCACGATTTGATTCTCCCGTGCTCCCTCACGGACTGCAATGAGGTTTCCGGTTTCGCCAGAAGTCTTCACATCAGTTTTTCGAAAAGTTTTTCCGTCGTCGGAGAGGAAGACGAAAATTTTCTCTTGGTCACGCAGCAACGCTTCTTTAGGAATGAGAAGGGCTTTTCTTTCGCTAAGAACAAGATTCGCTCGCATATACATATCGGCTCGCAGCGTGAGGCCGGTGTTTTCCATCACGGCTCGGATTTTAATCGTCCGGGTCGTCGGGTCGACGACTGGGCTGATGAAAGAAACCTTTCCGCTCGCGGGCGCGCTTCCCGATTCTCCCGCGATCGTCACTCGTTGGTCCTTATGGACCTTGGCCAGGTCTTCGGGATAAATGTCCCCGGTAAACCAGACCTCACTCATATCGCCGATTGTAAAAAGAGTGTCTCCGGGATTTACCATGCCGCCGACGGTGGCTTTCTTATCGATGATGGCGCCGGCTCTGGAGGCTCGAATCGTGACATTATCGCTTCCGGCACCGGCACCCCCGATCCGGTCCACATCGGATCCGCCCATGCCGAGAGTCTTAAGTTTTTGGCGGGAGAGGGCCAGGTAGTGTTTTGATTCTTCATCGCCTGGATTCGCACGAACTTGATTTAACGTTTGAGCGTATTCCTCACGAGCAATGACGAAATCAGCGCTATATAGACTCACTAACGGTTGGCCTACTTTAACCGTTTCTCCAGATGAAACATATACGGCATCGATTCGGCCCGCGATCCGAGCCGGGATCGTGGTGGTTTTATTCTCAGGAATTCCTATTTTTCCCATCACAGAAATCGAGTCTGGAAAATCTCCGGAAGTCACTTTGGCTGTTTTCACATTCGCTAAAGCATCCGGGGAGAGCTTGAGAGTCAGTGCATCCACTCGCGTAATCAGCTGAATTTCGGGGGCGGCATGAGTGCATGCGGTGAGTGCAGTTGCGATGGAAAAAGTCAGGAAATTATTCACACGCATGAGGACCTTCTGATTTTCCAAAGTCACAACCGACTTGGATCACGAGCTGATGATAGAATTGAAATGCAAGTTCCTGTTTTTGAAAAAATTCAGATTGGGCTTCCATCCAACTCCGCCTGGACTCTGAGAGGCGGAAATAATCGGCTCGACCCATACTGAAAGTGAGCAAGGTGAGGTCGTAGCTTGCACGGGCCGCAGGTAGTACAATTTTTTCTAGGTGTTCGGCCTCTAATCGAGACGCGGAGAAATCGTCATATGTTTTGCGAATTCCGGCCAGCGCAGAAATTTCTTGGGCATCCAATTGGGATTGGCTCGCTTGTAAGTCCGCACTGGCGGCGCGAATGGCCGTTAGCTCGTTGAAAGGAAAAAAGAGGGGTATGCTGACGCTGACGCCGAGGGTGTAATCTCGAGTGACCCCCGGATTCGGGGCGGCACTCGGAACATTCCATGTGTTGATTGCCGCAGAGATCTGAAAATCTGGCAGCGGTGACAGGAGGGCGACCGTCGCCAAGGATTTCGAACTTCCAACCTGAGCCCTTGCGGCACGCAGCGATTGTCGATTTTCATGCATGAGCCGGCTTAAGTCTTCGACCGTTCGGTTCACCACCGGAATTTCGATGCGCTCGGGTAGTTTCGGAAAGAGGTCTTCCGCCAAAGGCTTTCGGATGAGAACTCGGAAGGATTGCACGCCCGAGCGGTATTCATTTTCGTTCGTTAGGATCGACTGATCATCTCTTGCGAGTGCCACTCGCTGTCCGAGAAGATCGACTTTAGACGCTTGAGAAGCACCGAATTTCCGCTCAAGGATTTTTAGGAGGCTTTCATCTTTTTTCCGTTGGTCGATGAGAGTGCGATGGTAAGCAGCGTTTCGGGCAAGAGATACATACAAGTCCGCAATGGCGGTGACGAGCTCGATCTCTTTACTGTAAGCCTGCTCCTTTAGACCGTCTGCCTGAAAACCGTAAGACGCACTGTTTGCGACCGCCTTGCCAGGGAATCCAAAAAGCATGGAGAGCCCGTAAGTATTTTCAGCTGCTCGAAGGCCCGGATAAAGTCCAGGGAGATCGGTTTTCGCGTAACTAAGTACGGGTTCGTTCGGAGCAAGCGCGAGGCTTGCTCGGTATTTAAGTGCGGTTTCCTGATAACGGAGTGTCGACAAATCGGCATTGTCTTGAAGTGCGGTTCGAACTGCTTCTTGAAACACCAGGTAATGGTTTTCGGATGCTCTGGCCGGAATCCCGAAAGTGGGAACCACCCAGATTACGGCGATAGTAATGGAACGCCGAAGGAGGATTAAGTCCAAGAGATCACCGTTTCTTTCGGTGAGTCATCCCTTTGATTTTAGGAATCCCGCCTATTGCCGCGAGATCGAACTCAATCACGTTCCTTCCGTTCCATGAGCAGTGAAGGACTCCGTTTTGGTCGTTTTTGCAATTGATCAGGATCGTTCCGTTATCTCCCGGAATCGAGGCGGCCAGGGTGTCCGTCGAAATGTCGTAAGCTCCGTCGGTGAAGGAATACGAAACTTTAGTTCCATAGGAATCGGAGACGGGAGCAAACGTAAACACACCGACGATTGAAACAGGCGGAGTGCCGGCGGCACCTCCATTCGTGGCGATAGCCGCGCTAAAGGTCGCGCCGACGCTATACTGATGATCGATACTATGACCCTGATACTTCCCTTTGAATGCTCGGTTATATTCAAGCGTTTTTAGACCAGAAATGTCAGACGTTCCTTTGGGTCCAGACGTGACATCGGGAGCGGCAGAAACTCGCTTAAAAGTGATTCTGGAAACGTAGTAGAGATGCCAATCGCAATCTAATGAATCGGTCCCAACTCTAGAGCAAGAAAGCTTCGTTCCATTCGCATTCACGGTGAATGAAAGTTCGCGGGAACCGTCGTAGACTCCGTCTGAAAGTTGGAATGGAATTCTCAAGCGGTCGGAACGGGAGACCATCAGCTTCGGAGAAATGGTCAGAATTCCGCTTAGCGTAGGCTTCGGAGCGAGCTCACCATTCACATTTGATTCGGTCGAATCGATGAAGAGAGCAACGTCTGAACCATTCACCTTTCCGACGTAGTTTCCTAGAACGGGAAGTTGGTCGGTCTGTGCTTGCTGTCCGACCTGTCTTTGTCTTTCTCGTTCTCGTTGAGTGGTATCTCCCACAGTTTCGTCTGTGCAGCTGCAGAGGACACTAATTGCGAGTATTGCGAGGAGAGCAGAGGATCGGTTTTTCATGGTCTTTGTTCTCGGGAGTTGATCGATCATTCGTTTCGAATTGCTTCGGGTTTTAACAAATGTTAGTTAGTTGCGCAATGGATCATGCAAAAACATTTAGGCGGCTGGGCTTGTTCTGCGAGAGTTTGGCGCTCTGTATCGGTGTATGCCATGGTCTTTGCGCGCGGGCAGCTCCTGCCCAAATACCCTCAGAGGGGAATAGCCTGTCTAGTATCCCTTATTCTTATCAGTGGACCTATGAACGGCCACGGACCTCGATTGCTCTCATTTTAGGAACCGAGAGTCTGGCTCGACCGAAGTTTTCTTCCAGCGGTGTTTCTAGCGATTTCGGAGACGGTAACGTAACGGTGATTGGACTCGACTCTTTTTCACCATTTTTTCATTTTGCTTCTCCAGAGGGTAACGCTTTTTTCAAGAAGCTTGCCGCTTCTTTTCGCTACGGAGTGGGAGCAGGAGTGAAGCAGGGAACAGTTTCTGATCGTTTCGGCACCTTGAATTTCGAGCACACTTCTCTAGTCCTTTTAGATCTCCGCTTGGGAGTTGCGCTTGAGTACGAACTGTCCAGTTGGATACAGCCTAACATCGGGTTCTCATTGGCTCCTTATTTTTACCGTATTAGTTCCACCGTCAGCGGCGCGGAGCTTGAGCATGTCGGATACGGTACTGAAATTTCGGGAGGTCTCAGAGCGCCGCTCTTTTTTGACCACCGATTGTCCCTCGTGCTGAACGCTCGGCATAAGCTAGCGCAAGGCTCGAATAACCCGCTTTTTGCGGAAAAAACATCCTGGGATGCCGGGATTGGAATGGTGTTCTGATGCGTCAGCTTACAGTTCTATTCGTCGGTGTGGTTGTCTTATTAACCGGATGTAAACATCCTTTTTCTCTTCAAAACCTGCTTGGAACTTACAGCGGGAGTTTGATTGAAAAAAACGGAAATGAATCGATTGAAGTTTTGCTTCATGCGGATGTTCAGAAAGGCGACTCGTTAAACGATCCCGGAGTCGCGATCCTGAATGAGAAAGAGGAGACACTTTTCCGAATTGCTCTGGTTTCTGCCGGACGTTCCGTCCGATTCACCGACCTTCGTCCCGGCGGTATCGATCCTTTGAATGTGGATCTGCCTAGCCATAAACAGTTTTTGAAAGAGGGTAAAGCTTGTAGCACTGCTACGGATTCCCATTTCCAACTTTGCATCACGGACCAAGGGTTCTCGGTGCAGAACAGCGAAGGAAATAGTCATTACTTCTCTTTCATCCTTCTTCATTCGAACGAGCAGTCAAAGCCCGCTTATGAAAATCCGGTCCGTTTAACGTTTGACGAGGCCATGGCTCGAGCAAAAGGTCTGAGTTTTTCTTCGCAAATCGAACTTCATCATGTCATGGAAGCTCGGTATACGGCGCTGGCGGCCCACCAGCATTTAACACCGCAAATTTCCATGGCGAGTGTTCTTTCGATGGTGACCGCGCAGGGTGCATCCTCGATCATCACTTCGATCGGAGATCTCGCGCCTTTTCTCTTCCCGAGTCGTTGGATCCAGGCGAAGGAATCAGACCAGTCGTATGAAAGTGAGAAATACACTTACAAGGTCGTTCGCCTAGATGCCGCGAACCAAGTAGACGGACTCGCTCAGCTGTACTGGCGCGATGTGAAGAATCAATCCCTTTATGCGATGACTTTGGAACAAGCGAATCAGATTCGCGCGGAAATTAAAGTCCGCGAAGACTTAGGTCAAATCGCTGCGGGTTCCACAGAAAATATGGATTCCATCATTAATTTTCTCGATCAGAATCGGCTCGCGGGTCGACAAATGCTCTCTGAAGATCTCTCGGCCATCTCCCAATCGCTGGGTTATGTGAACCCGACTGCAGTTTTGGCGCTCGACGAAGATGCGGCGAATCGCGAGATCGACGCTGGAATCGGTCATGCTAAAGACGTGAGTTTCGAGCAGATGAAGATGTCAGTGGTGCAAAGGTCCCCCGAGCTCGACCAGATCCACCATCTGATTTCCGCAGCCATGCTTCAAAAAGAAGAACTTCGCTATGACTGGCTTGATCCGGCAGGCGACCCTAAGCTCGGCCTGGGCTTGGCTCTTAAGTCTCAGGTTTCGGTTTCCCGCGAAAGGGTTGCGGAACTTCAGGAAGTGGCGACGCAAACCCAATCTATCCTCGAACAAAAACTCTACAACGCGACGGTGGAATATAATCAAGCCATCCGACTCGAAAGAAAATCGACTGATGGTTTGTCCATTCAGAATCGCCGGCTTGCACGCGTCCGTCAGTCCTTACGTATGGGAATGAAGACGGATCCTTTCGGCCTTGTGCAAATTTTCCAAGACATGCTTGCTGCGCGGCTCGCTCGGGAAACGGCAGTCGCTCAGTTCCGTGTAGCAAGAGCGAAGATTTCCAGACTTCTTCAAGAAGGGTTGTACGCAGGCGTTGGAGATGCAGCGACTGAAAGTAAAGAAACTTCGGTTAAGTAATGACGCATTCTCAGTAACTGGGGGCTGGAGGAAAGCGCTAGAACGCGTCCCTCCGGCCACCTCGGTGCATTCAATCCAATCGGACTGAAGCGGGGTTCCAGATCTTGCTATCCATCCCGGTCCGGCTGTGTTAAACCTAGGCACACCTCTCCAACCCTTCGGATGGAGACCGCCGGTTTTCCGGCGGACCGGGCTTTTTGGTCTCTGGCCGACTCTCTCTGAACCTCTTGTTCGAGATGGAGCGTTTTAGGAAATCGACGAGCTCAAACCGGCCTCGAGTGAATTTCACTCAGCAGAGGCCACCTCGCTTCGCGATTTCTTTATTAATTCGTGCCCACGATTCATTCGTGAGCGCTCGAACCAAGACACCGCTCAGCAGAAAGCATCCACTACTCATGGAAACCTTTAAAGATTTAGACTTGGCTTCGCCGATTGCGAAAGCCCTTCTTGCAATGAAATTTGAAAAACCGACTCCTATTCAGGCAGCCGGGATCCCGGTGGCACTCGCTGGAAAAGATTTGATCGGTGTGGCTCAAACCGGCACCGGTAAGACGGCAACATTTTGTATCCCGATTTTAACTCGTCTCTTAAAGAACCCTGGAAAAACCGCTCTTATTTTAGCACCCACGCGCGAACTCGCAGCCCAGATCGAAGAACTGTGGAGAGGGCTAACGAAATACACTCCTGACCACCGTGCAGTGGTTCTCATCGGAGGTGTAGCGATGCAGCCCCAAGTCCGTGCCCTTCGTGCTCACGCTCGCGTTCTGATTGCGACTCCTGGACGCCTCGTTGATCACCTTCAGCGCGGGACGGTCAGCCTGAATTCGATCGAAGTGCTTGTGTTGGATGAAGCAGATCGCATGCTGGACATGGGATTCGCTCCTCAGCTGAACCAAATCATGAAATACGTTCCGAAGCAGCGGCAGACCCTTCTCTTTTCGGCCACTTGGTCAAAAGAAATGGATAACCTCGCGTCTAAATACCTCCATCATCCAGAGAAAGTGGCGGTTGGAAATATTTCTAGGGCCGCTCCGAAGATCGCCCAATTCGCGATCCAAACCACCCAGCAAGCGAAGAACGATCTCTTATTGGAAGAATTGAACGCCCGCCAAGGTTCCGTACTTGTCTTCGCAAGAACCCAATCGCGGACCGATCGCGTGGCAAAGTTTTTAATGAGTTACGGGATGCTCGTGAACCGAATCCACGGCGGCCGCACTCAGGCCCAGCGAACTTCCGCATTGGCTGCCTTTAAAAGCGGCGGTGTTCGCGTCCTCATTGCGACCGACATCGCGGCTCGGGGCATCGACGTAGCGGATATCGCCCACGTCATTAATTTCGATCTCCCGCAAGTTGCCGAAGATTACATTCACCGGATCGGTCGCACGGCGCGTGCAGGGACTTCGGGAGAAGCGCTTTCTTTCGTAGCTGCGGATGAGCGCGGACAGTGGCGGGATATCGTACAACTCCTGAAGAAAACCGGATCTTCTCTTCCTGAAATGAAGGGTGTGACGAGTTCACAGTTAAACCCTGCGGAAATGAGTGGGGGTGCGGATGCTTCAGATCGTGCGGCAGCTAAAGCGGGTCGGCCTCAGCGCCCTTCACGCGGCCCGCGAAGTGAGCGCCCGAATCATCGCCAAGATGACCGTCGGGATTCCCGAAGTGAGCCTAGAGCGGAAGGCCCGCGCACTCCTCGTGCGCCGGTTGCTTCTTCCGGAGTGAAGATTGTGCTCGGAGGAGGGCCTCGCCTCTAGCTCTAGCTTTCGCGCGGTAAATGAATTTAAATGCGGGCGCCGGTTTTACCGTTGCTCGCATTTCTATTTCCAGCGATCACATCCCCGCGGTGGATTTGCGCCACTGTTTTTAGGATGACCGACCCCAAACCTACCGAAAGTCTTCCTTCGGAGGTTTCGCCGAGAAACCGAGTCGCGCGACGGACTCCGAATCGGGCAATGGCATCCGGGGTGAGGCCTGGACCATCATCCTCGATGACCAGCCTTACTTCGTTTTCATCCCATTTGACTTCGATTCGAACCACCTGGGTCGCGAATGAAAAGGCATTTTCTAGGGCGTTTCGAAGCATCCGCCGCAGCAGATGCGAGTCCCGAAAAAAAATCGGATCTTGAGCTGGAAAGTTTTTTTGCACTTCAAGCGAACGCTCTCGGTAACGGGCAGCGACGTTCACTAACCCCCGCGAGAATGAGAAGATCTTCGACGAGTCGTTCGAAGTAATCCACTTCGCGAACGGATAACGAATAGAGTTCGGCACTGAGCTCCGCGCGGCCCGACGTCACCGCTTTATGCGACGTCACGATCAGGTTCTTCAGCGAGGCGACCGGAGTTCGAAGTTCGTGTGCATCCACGGCTAGGGTTCATGCGCGGATGGAATATTTCCCGTACCCGGCGCAAGGGGTCCGGGGCGAGGAAGGTCTCGAATGGTGAGCAAGTATTCCGCCGGGCCCGAGCCGGCCGGTCGAATGATCGAGTCATTCGGTTCTGGAGGATCAGAATCGGGAGTGCCAAACGAAGTAGATTCCATCGGACCGCCGGGTTTTGCGGTTTCCGCCCAGTTGAAAGGATGAGGCAAATTCGACGGAAAAATCACAGTCCCGTCTGAACCGACCAGAGCGAGGCGGATCCGCATCTTTCGGTCGCTCAACATTTCGATTTTACTCAGCGAAGCAATTCGGTCGTGAGGGATTATTTCATCCACCAACCGCGCGAAAAAAAGGGGACGGTTCGCTTCTACGGTGGGCCGGGTGGCTCGCATGATGAGGTGACTGGTCAGGAAGGCAACCGCGTAAGAAAAGAGAAGAATGAGCGCCGTGATTAAATAATGGCGACGGAAGAATGAATTTCAGATCACTTTACCCGCTCCAGGCGATAACCGATGCCATAGACTGAGAATATTTGGACATCCTTCACGTTCGCTGCCCGAAGACGCGCGCGAACATGAGAGACATGGGAGTCGATCGTGCGATCGAAAATCTCTCCGTCTTGATTGATCAGGGAAGCAGTGCTTCGCGAGTGACCACTTTTTCTGCATGGCTTATAAAGTAGCGAAGGATGTCGAATTCGCGCCGGTTCAATTCGATTTCTCGCTCACTACCGAAAAATTTTTCGGAGGTCATCGAAGGCACTCAAGTCACCATAGCGCGTGGAAGCCGCCCCAGAGTTCGTTTCTCGCACGACCGCTTTCATTCGGGCTAAGAGTTCCCGGTTGCCCAAGGGCTTCCGCATATAGTCATTTGCGCCGTTGGATAATCCCTCGACGACCGAGTCTTCGTCGGTTTGGGCGGTGAGGATGATCACGTGTACCGAAGACCCCGCCGCTCGGATCGATTTAAGGAATTCGATTCCATTTCCATCAGGTAAATTTCGGTCGAGCAGGACCAGTCGGCAGCTCTCGCGCAGAAAAAACGTGTGTGCATCCGAGAGATGGGTCGCCAGGAAGACGCGGTAGCCTTCGAACTCTAGAGACAGCGTGAGACCTCGCCCTAAAACAGGATCATCTTCTACGAGAAGGACGGAATTCATCAGTGCGTACTCCTGAAAAAAGTCTATCGCAGGAATGGAGCGCTACTGTGGAAAACATTTCAGGCAGAGCAGTTCGAGCAGAGCATTTCGGACACCGCATTTCGGACACCGAGGGAGGACAGAGTTAAGCTAACTTCTCGATCATATTTAGGATCGTGGTCACATCAGCCGGCTTGCGGATGTGGTGCTCAATCGCATAATCGGCCTTCTTGCCTTCGATTCTTCCATCGGCGGACATCAGAATCACCGGAATTATTCCATAACGGGGATGATCTTTTTGCTCGAGTCGGAAGGCGCGACCGTCTTTTACCGGCATCATGAGGTCGAGTAAAATCAGTGATGGAAGGTCGGGAGATGAATTCAGGAAATCGATTCCTTCTTGGCCATTTCGAGCCGTCGAGATTCGGTAGCCTTCTTCACCTAACAAGTCGACGAGAGCGTCGAGGATGTCACGGTCGTCCTCGATGATGAGGATATGCTTTACAGGGGTGTCACTCATTTTCCCTATCAAACCGCATTCTGACCGGGTGGTAAAGAGGGAATGCGTTCTGCCCCCGGTTTCAATTCCGCAACCTCAGAGAAGAACTCCATTCGAGCGTGGGTGTATTCGGCTCCGAAGAGCAAAACGGCTGCTGAATAATAAGTCCACAAGAGGATGATTACGGCGGAACTTGCGGCGCCATAGGTTGACGCGATCGCACTTTTACCCAGATAGAGGCCGATCAGAAGCTTTCCAATGGTAAAAAAGAGTGCAGTGATTCCGCCGCCGACCCCGACGTGGGTCCAACTGAGTTTAACGTCTGGAAGGATTTTATAGATGGCCGCAAAGAGAAAGGTCGTAAAACCAAAGGAGACCGCGAAGTTAATGCCTTGCCAGAGAACGGCGCCGCCGGGCAATCGACTGCTCGCGAACTTTCCCGCGGCCGCTAGGCCTGCGCTCAAAATCAAAGACACCAGAAGTAAAAATGCGATGACCAGGATCATGGAAAAAGAAAGTAACCGCTGGCGAAAGAGGGTGTGAAAGGCTCGGCCTGGTCGCGGCTGGACTTTCCATATTGCGTTCAATGATTCTTGAAGCTGACCGAAAACCGTGGTCGAACCGACGATTAACGTCGCGACGCCAATCACCGTTGCAATGATTCCCGATTTCTTCACTGCCGATGCCTCGACCAGACCTTCGATGGCGGCTGCCCCCTGATCTCCGAGAAGTCCACGTACGGCATCGAAAATTTGGCCCCGACTCGCCTCATCGCCAAAAAAGATGCCGCTGATCGCAAGCGCAATCAGGATCAAGGGCGCGGCGGAAAAGATGGTGTAGTAAGCAAGCGCGGCACTCGCGGTAGTCGACTTATCATCAATCCAATTATTTAAACTCGCCTTGAGAATCGGCAAGATTGTTCGAAGCTGATGTTTCATTTGCCTTCTCCCCAACGGATCATGGAAGCCGCGATTTCTTCGGGACTTAAAATTTCATCGGGTGCGCAAAGTTTCAACGCAGCCTTTGGCATCGTGTCGGAGGTTGCGGTCGCCGGGTCCTGAACGATGGTCCTGCCGCCTTCGGCTTTCACGATCGCTAAACCACTTGCTCCGTCGTCATTCGCGCCTGTGAGCACAATTCCGAGCAGGTCTCGCCCGTAGGTTTCGGCTGCCGATTCCAACATGACGTCACTCGATGGTCGTGAGTAGTGCACTGGCTCCTCTGAAGAAAAGCTCAAACGTCCGGTTTTTTCGACGAGCAGGTGATAATCAGCGGCCGCAAAATAAACATGGCCACTCCGGATTTCTTCTTTGTCTTCGCTCTCTTTCACGACGAGCCCGGGTCCGCCATGGAAGGCTTCCGGAATGAATGCCGCATGCGCAGAAACATGGAGAGTCACAAAAATAGGGATTGGAAATGGCCGAGGAAGGTTTTTGAATAGGCGATTGAGCACATCAACGCCACCTGCCGAAACCCCAATTGCAATCGCTCTTCCCAATATCGGATGATTTTCTGGCATTCTCACAAGCCACGCTCCAACACTTTTCGATAAATTTTCATCCCTCGGTCAACACTTTCATAGCGGACCGCATGGGGAGAGAATTGGAGACTCTCTTTTTCTCCGATCCCTAAAAATCCCTGGCGTGCGAGGGATTCCGTAAACAATCCAACTGCACGATTCTGGAGTTCAGGCTCAAAATAAATCATGACGTTTCGGCAAGAGATGAAGTGAGTCTCTGAAAACACATTGTCAGTGGCCAGACTGTGATCGGTAAAAAGAATTTTTTTTCTGATCAAGGGCTGGAAAGCGACTGCTCCATAGTCCGCCACATAATAGTCAGAAAGAGAGCGCTTGCCCCCTGCTTTCTGATAATTTGCAGTGTATTTTTGGATGTCTTCGAGTCGATAAATTCCCGCTTCCGCTTTTTTCAAACTCACTGGATTAATATCTGTTGCGTAGATGATCGAACGATCTAAGAGTCCCTCTTCTTCTAGAAGAATCGCAAGCGAGTAGGCTTCTTCGCCCGTGCTACATCCCGCGACCCAAAGTTTCAGAGAAGGATAAGTGCTCAAGTGAGGGAGTACCTTTTCACGGAGGGCTTGAAAATAAGCCGGGTCTCGAAACATCTCGGTGACCGGAACGGTGAGGTATTGGAGAAGGGAAAAAAAGAATTCTGGTTGGTGCAGGGTTTTTTCTTGAAGGCCACTGACCGTGGCGACATTCAATCGCGACATGGCACTTTTTAGACGGCGTTTAACAGATGCTCGGCTGTATTCTCGGAAATCGTATTTATACCGCAGAAAAATTCCCTGCAGGAGTAATTCGATTTCGATGTCGTCCGTTTTATCTTCGCTCATTCGATTACGTCCTTCCGTTTGGATGGATCCAAACTCGAATGAGTGAAAGCAGCTTCTGAAGATCGATCGGTTTTGCGAGGTAATCATTCGCTCCCGCCGCGATGCATTTTTCCTGATCGTCGCTCATGGCTTTCGCGGTGAGGGCGATAATGGGGAGTTTTTTCAGTTTGGGATCATTGCGGATGTTTTTCATCGCGTCGTATCCGTCCATGATGGGCATCATGATGTCCATTAAGACCAGATCGACACCAGGATGAGCAGCTAGCTGTTCCAAGGCTTGTTGACCGTTCCGCGCAATCACGATTTTCGCTCCCCGTGGCTCCAGGGCACTGGTCAATGCGAAGATATTCCGTACATCGTCATCTACGATCAGGAGAGTTTTTTGGTCGAAGATGAGTTCTCGGTCCCGAAGGTCACGTAGGGATTGTTGGCGTTCGGGTGGGAGGCTTGATTCGACTTGGTGGAGAAAGAGGCTCACTTCGCTCAGCAATCTCTCAGGAGATCTGGCGCCTTTGACGATGATGCTCCGGGAATAGCGCTGGAGACGATCCTCTTCCGCGCGCGAAAGAGTGTGTCCCGTGTACACGATTACTGGCGGAGGAGGAGATTCGGGATTTCCACTAATTTTTTCCAGGAGTTCATAGCCGCTCATATCCGGGAGGGTGAGGTCGACGACGAGGCAATCGAAAGTCTGCTTTTGAATGAGGTCGAGCGCTTCCGCTCCGGTAGCCACGGTGTGCACTTCGGTTCCTTCACCGGCCAGGAGTCGTCGCACGGCATCTCGTTGCACCAAATTATCTTCCACGATCAGCACGCGTTTCATTTCCTGGGAAAGCTTGGACTCCAGTTTCTTTATCACGCCTAAAATCTGATCTCGTGACGCCGGTTTTTGGAGGTAGCCCACCGCCCCCATTTGCAGAGCGGCCTGAGTGTAATCCATGCCGGAAACAATGTGCACGGGAATGTGCCGCGTGATTGGGTTTTCTTTCAGTCGATCGAGCACAAATAAGCCGGTGTGATCCGGGAGCTGCATATCCAGCAAAACTGCGTGAGGGATGTATTCAATGGCGAGCGCGATGGCTTCTTCAGCGGTCGGAGCTAGTAAGCATTGGAACTCGAGTTCATGGCTCAACTCTATGAGGTGTTTTGCAAAAATCGAATCATCCTCAACGATCATTAAGAGTCGGGTTCCGGAGCGAAGCTTCGTGCGGTCGTCGAGCAAACTGCCCGAGCCGGCGATGACCGCGTTTCTACTTCCTGAAGTGTTCGGTTTAGGGAGGCTCGGTTTTTCGGAAACGACAGCCCCCGGTAGGCGAG
Source organism: Oligoflexia bacterium (assembly GCA_014376785.1). Lineage (GTDB taxonomy): Bacteria > Bdellovibrionota > UBA1018 > UBA1018 > UBA1018 > JACMQW01. The sequence continues at coordinate 39,395 of JACMQW010000059.1, read as the reverse complement.
AGAGAGTCGGGTTAGCGGCACCTGCGGACATCTTTTTCGGAAGCCAGAGCGTGAAGGTGCTTCCCGTTCCCACCGTGCTTTCGACCTCAATTTCTCCACCCATCATTTTTGCGAGGTCTCGCGAGATGGTCAAGCCGAGTCCCGTGCCTCCATAAGTTCGGCTCGTGCTGCCGTCGGCCTGCTGGAATGCTTCGAAGATGAGGCTGAGTTTATCTTTTGGAATTCCAATTCCGGTATCTTTTACCGCGAATCCCACTCGCCCCTGGCGCTCGAAAATCGAAAGCGAAACCGAACCTTTACCCGTGAACTTTACCGCGTTGGAAAGGAAGTTCTTTAAAATCTGTTCGAGGCGCAGTCGATCGGTTTCGATCGTGGACGGTGTGCCGGGTAAGACTTCGGAACGAATCTCTACCGGCTTCCCTCGGGTGATGGGAGCAAATACCTTTTCTAAACTGAGCGCGAATTTTTCCAGTTCGATCTCGGTCGAGCGGAGATCGATCTTTCCCGCTTCTACTTTCGCTAGGTCGAGAATGTCATTGATGAGGTTCAGGAGGTCATTGCTGGAGGAGAGAATGGTTTGGGCAAAGTCGACATCTTCAGCGGAAAGTCGCCCTGATTTATTCTCAACCAGGAGTTGGGAAAGAATGAGGGTGCTGTTGAGTGGAGTCCTGAGCTCGTGAGACATATTCGCTAGAAACTGGCTCTTGTACTGGCTCGCTTGGGCAAGCTCGCGTGCTTTTACTTCCATGATCTGCCGAGCATTCACCAACTCTTCATTTTGGGCTTCCAGGGCATTCGATTGGCGACAAAGTTGCGAGTTTGTTTGTTCGAGTTCGGCTTGTTGCGTTTCAAGCTTGGTTTGAGATTCTTTGAGCGCTTTCGTGTGCTCTTCCATTTCTTCATTGCTCACTCTTAACTCTTCTTGCTGAGCCTGAAGTTCCTCTGCCTGGCGTTGAGATTCTTCGAGCAGTTCTTGAAGACGGATGCGATAAAGGGCGGAGCGTACTGCCACCCCAATATCTTCAGAGAGTATTTCCAGAAGTTTCAGATGTCTCGGCTCGACGGGCTCGAACATTCCAAGTTCTAATACTGCGCGAACTTCTCCGTCCGACGCGACCGGGAAGAGGATGAGTTTCGAGGGCTTCGCTGAGCCTAGTGAAGAGCGCACTTGGAAGTAATCAGTTGGAAGGCTGTCAATCACCCGGATTTTATTATCGATCGCGGCTTGACCCACTAAGGATTCTTTCAGTCGGATGTGTTGAATGCCGCTTAATTCCGCAGGGGATATCGCGTAACTCTGGGTGAGCGCTAAAGTTCCAGGAGTGGCTTGACTGTAGAAAGTAGCTGCTCGAACGCCCAGCGTATCCGCAAAAAAACCGAGTGCGCCTTCGGCGAGTTGCGCCAGAGTGAGGTCGCCACGCATGACTTCGTTAATGCGTGTCTGACCAGCGCGTAACCAGTCCTGCTCTTGGAGGTCTCTATTCTGCTCGAGCATGCGTTCGAGTGCAGAACCGTAACTTTTAGACACCGCGAGGAGTTGTTTTCGACTCACGAAAGCGATGATTCCACCGACGAGTAAACTTGAAAAAATGACGATTAAAAGAGATGTGCGAACAAAATTAGTGCTTTCGGAGTTCCTTTCGAAGACTAATTTTTCTTCGGCGGAAATAATTTCGTTAAAAACGACCCTCATTCCATCCATGATCATTTTGCCGCGTTCGCTTCGGATGGTTTCCCGAGCTCGTTTCGCACGTCCACTTCGAACATTATCAATCGTTTCGGAAGCAAAGGTGGACCATTCGCGGTACCCCGCAGAAATTTGGCGGATACGCTCTTTTTCAACAGGATTGTCTTCTACCAAATTAATCAAGCCGTCTAACGTTTCAGGAAGGGCGGCAACCGCGTGATGGTAGGGCTGCAAAAACTTTTCATTTTCAGTGATGACGAAACCGCGGAGACCGGTCTCGGCGTCGACAATTAATTTAACAGATTCATTCGCTTTCGCGATGACCTCGTGCGTGTGCGCGACCATTTTGCTGGTCGCGACGAGATGAAGAATCAGGGCAACGAAGACCCCACTGACTAAAACTCCCAGGATGAGAGGCAGCATGAAATTCCGGGAAAGTGACTTACGGAATTCTTGGGTGTTCAGCATTTCTTTCATAGATTTTTTCTAACACAGTCTTTTTCATGAGGGAGATTGCAATAATCAGGAAAGCTGATTTTGGGAAATTATGCTACGATTTGGAAAAGGAAATTGTATGCCCGAAAAAGAGCTGTTGAAAGATTCTGAGTCGGTAGTGACCCAAACTCAGGGGTTCCGTACTACGGAACCGATTTCTTTTTTGGCGGTTTTACGCGCCCGCTGTCCGCGGTGCCGAATAGGGAAAGTGACCGACGGGATTTTCAGCATTTATCCTCGCTGTGCTCATTGTGATTACGATTTCAATCCCGAGAGCGGGTTTTATCTGGGCGCAATGATGCTGGGTTTCTTAGTGACCTCGATATTGACGATTCCTCCGGTCATTTATCTCAAGGTGAGCGGGGCAGATGATGCATGGGTTTTAGGTTACCCCTTCGTCCAGTACCTCATCCTGGGACCGTTACTCACTTACTATGCGAAAATTCTTTGGCTTCACTTGTCGTATCGGTCCGGGGCAAAAATGGATAGTCGCTAGGAAGAGGCCCGTCACCCGTGCGACAGAGTCTGTTTTTGTGCAAGGGCGAGAATTTCATCGGTTTGCTCTTTCGGCTCACCGGGAGCGAAGGTGAAGAAGGTGTCGGGAGCGCCGGATCGATCCACCCTGACGATTGCGAGGGTGAGTTCCCCCTTCGGGCACACATCCAGACAACTCGTAAGGACGCTTCGAATTTTTCCTTTGCCAAACCTGTCGCTGATGGTTTCTTTCAAATGGGTTTGCAGGATTTTAGCTGGGTTTTCACCGTCGAAAGTTTCCAATTTTTTCCCGCACTTTTCGCAAATGAGTAGCAGACTCTCGGAAACAGGAGAAGGTGCGGCATTGAGCGAAGTCATGGGACCAAGGTTGCCATGACGCGAATGACTTAGCCACTCTTCACATTTTTTCCAATCTGAGAGATGGGTCCAAAGGCTTCAAGGATTGTTGGCATAAGCTTTGCTTTGCTGACATCAAAGGGATGGATGTGGGAAATATGAAAAAGGCAAATTCTGATCACCAAGCAACGAGTCACGTTACCAATCACGGCAATGAAGTGAAGGGTGTAAAGGCAGGCCATGACACGGACCCGTCAACTTCGAAAGTTCTCTGTAAAAGTATCTTGATCGCAGAAGACAATGAAGACGTTCGCGAGTCTATCGCAGATGCTTTGGAGTCCGAGGGTTATCACGTTTACACCAGCCAGAACGGGAAAGACGCTTTGGCCATATTGCCCACCCTGCCGGGACCTGTCTTAGTCCTCCTTGATCTCATGATGCCGGTCATGAATGGCTGGGAGTTTTTAGATGCACAGAAGCATGATGCGGTTTTGGCCGGTCATCAAGTGGTCACCATCTCTGCTGTTTCACCCACCCAGAGCTTGCAGGATCCGGAGCCGCTGGACACCGCGGGAAGTTTGCAGAAGCCCATCAATCTCGAACCACTTCTCGAAACCGTTCATCAATTTTGTGGTCCCGCTCGGGGGCTTCCGACTTTGAACACGACGTCGACCAAAAAGAGTTCTGCAAAATCAGCAACTGTTTGAAGAACGAGTGGTTCAAAGACAAGAGTCTATTGTTTGAAAGACGAGAGTCTAAAATCGAGTTTTGATCGAAAATATGCCGCCATTACTGACCGCACCGAGAATCATCGCCGGAATACTTATTCTTGCCCTCATGTATTTCGCAAGCGCAGTTTTGGTGCCGATCACGATGGCGCTGCTCGTTGCCCTTTTTCTCGACCCATTTGTAACTCGCATGTCCAAACTGAAGATGTCTCGATTGGTCGCAACTTCGGTTGCGATGCTCATCTTTTTTTCAGCGGCCGTTCTCGGCATCCAAGCGGTCTATAAAGTGGGTAAGCGGGCGATGGAGCAAGCCCCCCAGTACATTACGAAGACTCAGCAAATCATCACTGCGATCGAGAGGCAGACGGGTGAATTTCAGAAAAGCATGGCCGGCCCTGCAGAACCATCCCGAGTGACTACCGTAGAAACAGAAATTCAAAGGGTGGAAGTGGTTGATGGTGCTTCCTACTGGCGTTCTCTTGTTTTGAAAGCAATGGGTTCGGTTTTTGAAATCGTATCCATCGCTCTTTTCGTTCCTTTACTTGCGTTTTATTTTTTGGCGGATAAGTCGAATCTTCTCGAGAGCTTTAATACTCTTGCGGGCCGAATTTTCTATTTGCCCAAATTGAATAAAGATCTGCCGCAAATGATGCGCGCATTTTTTAATGGGAATCTGGTGGGAGGACTCGTCTTAGTCGTTCTTCACTTCAGTCTCTTCATTTTCCTCGGATTGAAAAATGCACTGGCCCTCTCTTTTGTCAGCGGATTTTTAAACCTTGTCCCCTTAGTCGGAGCTCCGGTGGCCATGATCCTCCCGGTCGCCCAGGCACTCGTGCAGTGGAATGATCCGCTTTTATTTGTGACTTTGGTCGCAGGGATTGTGGTTTTTCACTTTTTCGTCGGGAATGTGATTCTCCCCCAGTTCATTGGGACTCGCATTAATGTGAATCCTGCGAGCTTGATTTTTGGACTGTTGTTTTGGGGTTGGATTTGGGGTGCGATGGGGTTTCTAATCGCAATTCCTTTAACCGCTACGATTAAGATTCTGCTTGAATGCAATTCTGCGGCTCGCCCGATTGCGAATTTGCTGGCGGCAAAGCCTCGACATGTGATCCCACTTTCGCTCAAGAAACGCCGTCAACGAGCGGAAGAAAAAGTACGCGAGGCAAACCAAAATCCAGCCGGGCCCGAAAATAAAGATGCGTAAATGGGCGATCCCTAAATGGGCGATGAAGTTAATTTTTTCGTCCTGAATTTCCATTCTTCCGCCAAGGTCGCAACGAAGAATGCCCAGCTACTTCCGACCAGCATTCCAGCCAAAACGTCGCTCGGGTAATGCACTCCCAGATAGAGCCTGGTAAATGAAATGAGCAAAACGAGAAAAAAGGCTTCTGAGAGGTACACAGCCTTGAATTCGGATCGGCGATCCCTCTCAACGAGAATCAAAGCCAGCGTGAAATAGATCGAGGCCGCTCCGGCTGCATGACCGCTCGGAAACGAAAATCCTTTTTCGTCTGAAAGGTGGGAGACAATTTCCGGCCGAATCCGGTGGAAAAAAAGTTTCAGCCCCGCGTTGATTAACCCTCCACCCGCCGCTCCGATCAAGAGCTGAAGCCCGGCCATGCGGTCTTTTCTAATGAAGTAGATGAGACCGATGATCAGCGTCAAAACGGTGAGGAAGGGGCCGGATCCCGCTGTCGTAATGAGTAGGGCGATTCGATTGAGTGAAGAGCTTCTGAGCGCGGAAAGTCCTTTTAAAACCTGTTCATCGATTGGAAAGAATTTGCCACCATTCGCTTCAATCCCGGTGAGCGAATGCACGATGCTTAAAAAAAGGGCCAGGCCAATGAGAATCCAAGCGGTCCCAAACCAACGTCGCCCCCAATACGCACGGAGAGAATTATTATTCATCCAGAGATCTTACGCCGGAGTCAGGCGGGTATCCAGCGCGCTAAAACGTTAGCCAGAAAATCCCTCCTCACGGGTTTTGAGAGGTAATCGTCCATTCCTGCGTCGAGGCACCTTGCTTCATCTTGTTTCATCGCATTCGCGGTCAGGGCCACGATGGGGAGATGACGCCCGGTCTGTTTTTCCTTCTCGCGCGGATGGGCGTTGCATCGTCAGCGGTCACGCTGGTGCAACCCACGCAAAGCTTTACCAATATTCAGACGCCGGTACTTACGTGAGCACGATTGACCTTGGTGCGACCAGTGAACGCTTATGCACTCAAACAAGCCTCTGGAACTGTAACCGCCGGAATGCCCTGCGGGACGGGAGCAGTCACTGCGACTTTTCTCGGGGAAAATAAATCTCGGATCGTCCGTGAACAACGTGAAGTATTCAAGTCTGACCGTCGGTGTTCTAGGTGTATCGGTTTCGACCGGGATCCTCTTCGCCGCGACTGAACAAGGATTTAAAATCATCTACCTCGCTCAAGTCACCACGGGTACGGACGTGGCTGATTTCAATTAATGAGAATTCGCATTTGATTCATTAGACTTTTTAAGAAACCGATACAAAGGAGAATGACTGCGGGTTTGGATACTTCTTTACTCAGCGAACTCGGTGAACTGGACGATTCAGGCGAAGGATTACTCCCTCGCGGCCTTGTCGAAGATTACGAGATGAATCGTCAAAAACTAGTCGTCGATTTGCGTCTGGGCGTTCAATCCGGAGATCTTAAAAAAGTAGAGTTTGCCGCCCATAGCTTACGTTCGAGTTCTGGTGGCCTGGGAGCGAAGTCTGCCCAGCTCGCTTGCGAAAAATTAGAATCCTATGGCCGCGAAGCGTGGACTATTCCTCATTCGGAAGTTGAAGGAATGTTATCTCATGTGGAAACGGAAACTCGGCTTGCTTGGATCGCTCTCACGGAGTACGTAGCGATTCACCATCCGGCAAACCCGCCCGCCGCTTAAAAGTTTCGGAATTCAAAACAAGCAGGGGTCGTTTACTCGTGGGAGTAAGCGACCCCTGCTTGTTTTATGAGAGTGAAGTTATTTCCGAAGACCTTTATCGAGATACGAATCGAGCGTCTTCATGAACTCGGAGTTCAGGCGGTGATTATCGCTAAATTCTGCATCAATCGCGTCGTCGGTGATGATCCCTTTCACGTTGGTTATGCGATCGATGCGCCGACTGACGTCGTTCACAATCGCGCTCCCGAGAATCGCAAGGATCGTCGACTCCTGATGCCGGTAGAGGGGATTAGCGATGTAGTACTTATAAAGGTCGTAGCGTGCGGGGGCGAGTGCGGTGTGAGAATCATTTGGGGTTGGGTCGGTCCAGCGACTGAGTTCATTACTCCGGTCGGTGAAATCCCTCTGGGTAAGACTAACCCGCATGCTTGCGTTGTCGCCGCTTGCATGGCCACGAGTTCTAGGTCGGCATTTCGGGTCGCTGTTTGGGCAAAGGCCCGGACGTCCCTCTTCGTTCGCGATAAAACCGGTCATGTAAATTCCGCGCGATACGATATCGCCTTTTCCGGTGTAGAGTACGGCGACGACGTCGGCAAAAAATTCATGGTAAGAGCCGAGCATGTAATCGACCACGCCAGCCGAATTTCTCCGGATGTTTTCACGATTTTCCATGCGCTTCACCAAGGTAGCTACCCATTTTGGCTGCATTTTGGCTAGATTGTAATCTAAAATCGCGTGACCGAATTCGTGAGCCCAAACCGGGATCGAGTAGACCGGATTTTTAGAATAGTCGCCGAGCACCAATTTGTACGGCACATTCAAAGAAATATCTTCTGGATTAAAAAATGCGTTGTCGAATTGGTCCACCATGCGGAATTTAATCTGCGCTGGGGAAGCGACTTCTTTTCCGAGCATTTTTCGAATGTTCGTAACCATGTCGGCGCCGACAGCGACTTTTTTACAGTCGATGTTTTTTGAGTCAATGATTTTTCCGCCGCCTAAATCGATTTTCGTTTCAATCGAAGAAAAAGGGCGAGGCTGAAGTCCGGGACAGACCAACTCGGCAAATGCAGACTGGCTGAAGGCCGCGGCGATGATGAGGCCTGAGATGAGAGAGAATGCGCGGACTGTTTTTTTCATAGGGACCGTTCTCCTGAGGTTTCGCGGACGTGATGTGGAGTAGCGGATGCGAGCTAGAGACGCAAGGTACGGCGTGTCGAAAATGTGATGATATTTCAGTATTTATACTAATGATGTGGCATTCTGTATCTCTCTTACTCTAGGAGTAACCTCAGGAGGTTTTTCTTGATCCACTGGCGCGTCCAACCGGAACTGATCGATTTTGGCTTTCTTCACATTCGCTGGTACGGCGTGATGTTTCTCCTCGGTTTCAGCGGCGGCTATCAGATCATGCAGCGGGTTTACCAGGCAGAAGGAAAAGATCTTGAGCCTCTGGCGGACCTTTTGACTCAGATGATTCTCGGAACGATCATCGGCGCCAGGCTTGGGCACTGCTTTTTCTATGAACCCGGTTATTTTTTTTCAAACCCGCTCGAAGTTTTTAAGGTTTGGAACGGTGGATTAGCGAGCCATGGGGGAGCCATCGGTGTGCTGCTCGTGATGGCTTGGCACGCAAAGAAGCATCCGGCGACACCCTTTCTTTGGATTCTGGACCGAATGATGATGCCCATCGCACTGACTGCGGGACTGATTCGCATCGGAAATTTGATGAATTCAGAAATTCTCGGCAAACCAACCGATGGAAGTTGGGGATTTATTTTTGATCATGTGGACGCGATTCCCCGTCACCCGACACAGATTTACGAATCCTTCAGTTACCTCGCGCTTTTAGGCATTCTCGCGCTCATTTACCGGCTTAAGAAGCCTTTGCCACCCGGTTTGCTGGTCGGGGTCGCATTCATCGGCCTTTTCGGTGCTCGATTTAGCTGGGAGTTTTTCAAAGAAAACCAAGTGGCGTTCGAGGCGGGGCTCCCCCTAAACTTGGGTCAGTTTTTGAGCATCCCTTTTTTCATTTTCGGGATTGGCATGACGATTTGGAGTCTCAAGAAGCCTGAGTCTGGTAGTGAGACAACCTGAATCTCAAATAAATTTTAATGCGTCGGGCCAGGAAATCCGCCCAATTGAGTTGGACCGACTTTTGCTGAATGGTAAGTCATCGCTCACTTCTAATAATAATGAACTCTTAAGGAGACGCATGAAAAAGTTTACTCGACTCTCAAATCTCGTTCTTTTGGCAACCGCCTTCGCTAGCGCGTCGGTTTTCGCTGAAGAAGTTCTCGGTGACAAAAGCCCATGGGCAGGTGGAGCAGAACTTTCTGCGAACATCTCCACGGGTAACACCGACATCCAAACCCTCGGTGCAACGGCTTTTGTCGATTACCGGGCCAGCCTCTTGAACACCACTTTGAAGGCAGGATTCCTTCGCAACCGTACGGACGGAAAAGAAAGAAACCGGGACATTCGTTCTAGCCTTCGCACCGGCATGAACGTGACGGACCACCTCGATTTCTTCGGGCTCGGCCAATACAACGAAAACAAATTTCGTGGTTTGGACAAGCAGTGGTTAGCAGAACTCGGTCTCGGGCTCTACGCTTTCAACAACGACATGCACAGCCTTCGCCTCGAAGGTGGAGCAGGGTTCTTAACTGAAAACTACTTCCCAACGACCTTGAATCCTTACTTCCGTACTTTCGGAATTTACACGGGCGGGCTCGCTTACCGCCTGAAAATCTCCGAAATTGCTGATCTGACAGACGATGTCCTCATGATCAACAACTTTAAAAACAGCACCGACTGGAGAATTCAGAACGTTGCGGCACTTTCCTCCCGCATGACGTCGATCCTCTCGTTGAAGTTGTCCTATTCGACTGAGTACCGTCATGTTGCGATCCCGGGCTACAAGCACGCGGATAACATCACTGCGGCTGCGATCGTCGCCAAGTTCTAATTGAACTGAGACATCTCATCCGTTTTTTAAAGACGGCTTCTTTAAAGACGGCGCTCCACTGGGAGCGCCGTCTTTTATTTGGTGATACTGCCCATTCGTCCGCATCATAGTAAAAAACCATGAAAGGCTTTTTATGATGATGAGAAACTCTGTTCTATTTGCTTTAGCTTTAAGCGTTATTTTCAGTTCTTTCCTAGATGGCGCCCGCGCAGAAGATTCGAGTAGCGGATGTGGTTTGGGTTGGCAGGTATCCCAGAAACAATCCCTTCTTTCATCTGCGATTCGGTCGACGACGAATGCGGTCCTTCCGAACACTTTTTCTATGACTTCGGGAACTTCCGGCTGTGCTCAGCACTCGATCGTAAAGAACGAGAGCGAGCAGCAGTACTTCGTGGAAGCGAATCTAGAGCCTTTGACTTTAGAGATGGCTCGTGGCCAAGGGGACGCCCTGCATGGATTGGCTTCCGTAATGGGGTGCGAAGGCGCTTACCTCGATTTTTCAACCTCGGTTCAAAAGAACTACTCGAAAATTTTTTCCGGATCACCCACTCCCAGCCAAATTCTAAACGGAGTGAAAAAAGAAATTCAAATTTCTCCATCGCTCGCCCTAGCTTGTGGTTCGACTACTTAATTTTATCATTCTCGGTCTTTCTTTAGGGGGTCCCGCGGCCGTTTCGGCTCGGGACCTTTTCATTCAACCCTCTGAACTGCGTTTAAAAGAAATTGCCCATTCAAGCGAGTGGCGGAAGTTACTCCATTATCATTCGCCTTTCCTTCGGTCGGAGCGAAGTGACATTGATGAGTCATCATTTTTTATCTCTCCGACCGGTAAGGCCGATTCAATTTCGGAGTTGAAGGCCACTTTAGACGTTTTCCTCATTCCAGAAGAGGCCGTAAAAATTCGCGGACGCATTGGGCAACCTTCCGCTTGCGCATTTCCTGCGAGAAAAGCTTTTCTCAGTCGCAACCTTGGGGAAGTGTTTTTGGAATCGGCCGAAAAAGTAATGAAGCAGAGCGAATGCAAGGATTACCAAACGTGGAGTGCGGGAATCCGCGCCCATGGGGTCACATTGGTTTTTTCTTCTGCCTACCCGAATAATCCGGCCTCGATGTTTGGGCACACTTTCCTGCGTCTCGACAGGACTCGGGGTGATGAAGAGGGTGGGCGACCTCAAGATTATTTAAGTTATGGGGTGAATTTTTCTGCACAGGTTTCATCCGATGAAAACCCGTTTAAATACGCGTTTTACGGCCTTTTTGGAGGATATACCGGACGTTATGATTTAGCCCCCTACTACCGAAAAGTGAATGAGTACGCTTTTTCCGAAAGTCGCGATCTTTGGGAATACCGAATGCGCTTTACCGAACCGGAGGTAGCCCAACTCGTCAGGCACATCTGGGAGCTCTATGGCGCGGGCGGTACGGACTACTATTTTTTGGATGAAAACTGTTCGTACCAAATCTTAACAGCGATTGAGGCTGTGAAGCCCGGTTGGGACCTGACTCACGGATTATTTCTTTCGACCCTGCCGATCGAATCCGTGAAGCAAGTCGTTCGAATTCCCGACGCGGTCTCAAGCGTCCATTATCGCCCGTCCCTAAAGAATCGGATGGTACAGAGCCTGAACGATATCCCGGGCGATTCTCAGCGTAAGGTTCGGGATTTTTTTAGTCCGCATGGGAAGGACCTAAATGAGAATGGGCGGCCTAGATTGCATCTCCTGAGTCTTGGAGAACTCGATGCGCTCAGCTTTGCCCTCACTTATGAGTCGCAGCGAACCCGGGCCTCCGATCAGCGGATGAGTTTTATGAAGGAAATCTACGCGGCGCGGAGTGAGAAGGGGGTTATTCTCGGGGGGGATTCGTCGAACGCAAATGACCTTAGGGATGAAAGGCGGCCTGATTTCTCACACCGATCTTCTCGTCTCACCCTGGGCTTTGGGGTTGTGGGAAGAGATTCGCAGTGGAAGATCGGTTTGTCCGCCTTCGAACACGACTTTCTTGACCGGACCCCGTCGTTCAACACTTACTCAGAAGTGAAATTGCTCGGTATGCAGGCGACCCTTTCGGGCGCGCATGGGATTCGACTGGAGGCTCTCGAGGTGATCGGAATGGCCTCATTTGCGCCTTATTCTGTTTTCAATGATGAAAAATCTTGGCGATTGAATTTTGAGTGGTCCCGCTTTTCAGAGGCACCGCTGCCCAGCGGGGGTCGGCTTCATGCGAACGGTGGTTATGGATTAGGGACAGAAATATTCAGTCCCGAAAGCTTAGCTTATGCGCTAGCTACTTTAGACCTGGAGCAGTCGCGTGTCTTTCGGCACGGAGTTCGTCTTTCACCCGGTGTGGAATTCGGAGTGCTTGCGCACCTTCGTCAGGAAAAAAATTTCATTCAAATGCGAGTTCTTCCGAGCCTGGATATTTTAAAGTCTCGTCCAGGCCGCTTTGCTCGGCTTCGTGCGGAACTCCTGCATTCTTGGTGGATGGGTGCCGATGTTGATATCCGAATGCTCGGGGCGGTTGAGAGGTCCGAACTTTCCGCACGCGAATGGATTTCACGTGCGGAAGTTCTTCTGAATTTTCGTTTCTAAAGACAGGCGTCTGCGCTCATCCTATTTCGGTCGGAAATGGATTCCTTTCCTCAAAATCCGCCTGGTGCCACTGCGGAGAGGGAAGGGTAGGTCGGCTCGCATTGTCCAGTATCTGAATCTAATCTTTAGACAGCGACCAGCCGGTTGCTCCTAAGTTTTGCTTCAGTTGTTCTTCATTCCGAGCGCCGACAATCACAGTCGAAACCGTATGCCGAGAAAGGAGCCAGTTGAGTGCAACTTGGGGAACGGTTCTGTCGGTTTCTTTCGCGAATTGGTCGAGGGCATCGACCACCCTCTATAGGAATTCATCAGTAACTTGAGGCCCAGCATTGCCGGTAGAATGGAGTCGACTGGTTTGCGGGAGGGGTTCGCCACGGCGAATTTTACCTGTCAATCGACCCCATCCGAGTGGACTCCAAACCATGGCACTCACTTTTTGGTCTAGACCGAGTGGCATGAGTTCCCATTCGTAATCTCGCCCGATGAGCGAGTAATAAACCTGGTGGATCACGTAGCGAGACCATCCGCGCTGGTCTGAGACGGAGAGAGATTTCATTAGGTGCCAACCAGAAAAATTCGAAGCCGCAATGTAGCGAATTTTTCCGGAATGGATGAGGACATCCAGAGTGCCCAGGGTTTCTTCCACGGGTGTCTGGGCGTCGAATCCGTGCAAATGATAAATATCGATCACATCGGTCTTCAGTCTTTTCAGGCTGTCTTCTACGGCGCGGATCAGGTGGTAGCGGGAAGATCCGACATCATTCACGCCATCGCCGAACCGAAAAGTCCCTTTGGTCGAAATGAGGAAACGATCCCTTTTCCCCTCAATGGTCTCGCCGACGATCTCCTCGGATAAACCGTCTGAATAAATGTCTGAAGTATCGAGTAAATTAATTCCGTGGTCGAGTGCGAGGTCGACCATACGATTTGCTTCTTTGATTCAACTATCACCCCAAGCTTTAAAAAATTCATTTCCACCGCCAAAGGTGGCGGTGCCGAGGCTAAGCACCGGCACTTTTAATCCGGCATTTCCAAGTGAGCGGTATTCCATGTCGTCCGGCCTTTCACTGACTCGGGGTCGTGGTGTTTTTACTGTCTATTAAAAGTAGACTGTTAAGCCGCAAACGCAGTCAAAAAAGAATGCAGTCTGGAGAGATTGACTTGGGCTTTTACGCAGTTTCCAATGGGTGAATGAGATCTAAACGCTTTCGCCTAATCCTAGATTTAAAGCCGACCCAATTTTCCATCGGAGTATCCGAAGTTGCGGTTAAGCTCGCGGAAATGCGGAATCTTAAGAAAAAGTCATTGAAGGCGGTAATGGAAGAAACGCTCATTCCCGTGGTGGTTTCACCCTGGGGTGAGCTTTGCGTGATCGATCATCACCATTTTCTTTTTGCCTGCAATCAGCTTGGAATCGAAGAAGCAAACGTGGAGATCGTCGAGGATTTGTCTCGCAGTAATCTCAGTTACAACCGGTTCTGGAAAAAAATGCAGAAGGAAAATTACGCTCATTTAGAAGACCAATTCGGAGAGGGGCCGAGGAGTCCAATTTATTTGCCGAATGACGTCCGCGGAATGGCAGATGATCCCTACCGAAGTTTGGCTTGGCTGGTTCGGCGGCATGGCGGGTTTGAAAAAAGTGCGCTCCCCTTTTCCGAATTCAAATGGGCGAATTTTTTCAGATCCAAGAGGCTTCTGAATGCTCACGGACGGACGGGTATGAAGACGGCAGTGAAACTCGGGGTGCGGCTGGCCCATTCGAGGGCAGCCGTCGGACTGCCCGGCTATATTACGAAAGATCAACGAGCTAAAAAGTCGATCACGCGCTATTAGGGTGAGGGAATGACCATCTAGTTGCGCTGCGTTAGGGTGCGTGTTAAGACCTGAAAATGGCTAGAATAGCGTGGACGTCCCTGATTTCGATCCTTTTCTCGAGTCCCGCTTTAGCGTCTTACTCCGCGGTTGATTGGGCGCAGCCTCCGGTGGGTTGCATCGAGGAAGTGGCTCCTGGAAAAAAGGGAATCACCTCCGAAATTTATGCAGCCATGGACCGGCATGGAATTTCTCCGCAGATTTTGCTCGGTGCCCTCATGCAAGAATCCAATTTGAAAAACCTGGGCATTAGTCCGGATGGAGGAAACTATTCTTGCGGCATCGGCCAGCTAAACGTTCGTGAGTGGTGTGAGTGGGCGAACTCACTGGATGACGGAAAAAGAATTGCGGTCGGATGGCCGACTGGAAATATCGCTTGCGATGAATCGAACTTACCCTCGACCACCACAGAACCCTTCTTTCGATGGGTCGAAAAAAAATCAAGTGAACAAGATTCCGAAGCGCGAGGATTCGATCTCTATCAAGTAATCACGTTTAAGAATCTGCACGACGATCTGAAAAAGGTGCGAGCACCGGTCATTACTGATGGTACTGAATCTCCTCCGCAAATTCTCGTAACGGAAGAGGTGCTGAAGGCAAGATTTCTCGCGGGCTCCTCCTTTACCCGGTTTTGTGGCGATGAGAGATTCAGCATCCGTGCGAAAGCGTTTGCGCTTGCGAAACTTTTTAATGAGGAAGTGCCCGAGCCGCTTCGTACTCGCGAGCGGTACGAAAATGGAAAAAAATTCTCAAGAAAATGTCAGAAGATCCAAAGTGGAGTCTACCCTCTGCACACCGGTTGGCTAATGGCCGTGGCGATGTACAATGCAGGAAAGAAGTTTTTGCCTAGAGTGGCTTCTTACTACCGAATTTCTTCGGAAGAATCGGGTCGACACGAGGCGTGGGCGGAATTCGATCCCACGCACCTCGTTGCGGCACTCGAGGGCGGCGGGGTTTACAACCCAGAAACGAAAGAATTAAACTACCTCGATTTTAACGGCAACCCCATCGAAGCGAGTTGGATGAAAGCGTGCATCGCTCAGCAGCACGTTGCCCGGGTGATTCGATTTGTGACCCGGCCGGGATTTGAGATTGCCCGATCTCTGACTCCGCGGGGTTGCTTCCAGACCCCACCACCGGCTCGGCGTGAGGCTTCGGGATTTTTTGATTCGCCGTGAGTTCTATTCGAATTTCCCATCGAAATGGGGTCCGATCGTTCCATGTATTCCCCTCTGACTTCACCACTGCTCTCTCACATTAGTCTCGTATTGACTGGCGGTGGATCCCGTGGCGCCTACCAAGCAGGTGCCCTGCGGGGAATCGCCGAGGTCCTCGGGCCAAGCGCCGACTCATTTCCTTTCTCATCGGTTTGTGGAGTGTCGGCTGGCGCGATCAACGCTGCCTACATCGCCAGTCGATCGCATGAATTCCGCGAGGGCGTCGCCGGAGTTTGTCAGCTCTGGGGAGAATTAAAATCGGATGAAATTTTGAAAGATGATTTAGTTACCATGGTGACTTTCGCAGCAAGGTGGGCTCGGGACCTTACTTTCGGAGGACTTGTTCACGGGTCGCGCGCGAATCACCTTTAAAACACAGATCCGTTGAAGCAGTTTCTCGGGAAACGCATCGATTTCCCTGCGATCCAGCGGAACTTAGAAAATGAGGTTCTCAGCGGCGTCGCCTTTTCTGCCACGGATTACCGGAGTGGGTTGGCGGTCAGTTTCTTCGACGGGGACGAAAATATTCAGCCTTGGAAACGAAGTGGCAGGCGAGGTAGTCGCACTCGCATCGAGTTGCCCCGTTTGCTAGCTTCCTCGGCGATTCCCATCCTTTTCCAACCCATTGCGGTCGGCGCGGACTATTATGGGGATGGTGGTGTGGCGCTGAAGAATCCACTCAGTCCAGCGATCCATTTGGGCGCCGAAAAAATTTCGCCATCGGAATTCGCTACACAGAATCTGCCGCTCCATCAGCCACGAAAGGTGGGGAAGCTCGAGGACTCGATCTTTTAAATTTAGTCGACATCGACGGAGTGATGTTGAATGCGACTTTAATGGAGAGTTTAGATGTCGACGTAGAGCGTCTCCAGCGCATTAACGAAAGCCTCGCTTTCTTGAAAGGGTCCGCACCCTTTGAAAAATTAAGTCACCTCCGGACTATTCCCATTCTCAACATCCAACCCTCAAAAAGATTTAGGCTCTTTTGCGCCCGAACAGTTTC
The DNA here is from genome assembly GCA_014376785.1 of Oligoflexia bacterium. Classification (GTDB taxonomy): domain Bacteria; phylum Bdellovibrionota; class UBA1018; order UBA1018; family UBA1018; genus JACMQW01. The sequence continues at coordinate 23,088 of JACMQW010000059.1, read as the reverse complement.
GCCATTTCCCAGTGGTGCTGCGCCATTTTTTAAAGGGGCTCGGGGCTTCGGATGAAAAGGGGTGGGATCTCTTGAGCTATTTGGCTTTCGATTCTTCTTATACCAGGCCACTCATGGATCTCGGCCACTCGGACGCTCTCGATAAACGGAATGAGATCCTGGCTTTTTTTTCCGAGTGAGTCGCGCTCTTCTTTTGTCCGATTACGACGAGCAAGAAAGAGCCGAGCACCCAGGCTTATTTCGCGCCCATTCTGGCCTCTTTTCCGCGAAGTCTAGATTTTCCTCCTGGTCATCATAAGGTGTTTCGAGCGCGAGACTCAGCCTTCGCAGAACAGAGTCATCGCCAGATTCGAGCGCAGTGATGGCATTTTGGGCGAGGTAATTTCTTAAGACGATTTTCGGATTCGATTTCTTCATCGACACGTGTCGCTCGCGATCGCGCATTCCTTTATTTTTCACCGCCTCTGCATAAAGCCCACACCATTCCGACCATTCGTTCAATAATTGAGGCGAGGCATTTTCCGGATTGAAAAAAGCTTTTCTCAATCCCGTTAAGAAGTCAGCCTGAATGAGTGAAAGTTCTCTACCATCGAGAGCGAGTGAGCTCAGCTCCCGGAAAAAGAGGGTGAAGTCCGTCTCCTCAGCGGCGAGGAGTTTAAAAACGTCTCCGACTAATTTTTCATCGCCGTCACTGATTTCGGGAAGCCCGAGTTTGGCCGCGATCATTTCACCGTATGAAGTCAAAAAAGTTTCTTCATAGATTTTCATCGTTTGGGTTAGACGCGATTCGTCGGGAATGAGAGAAATAAAAGATTCACAGAGCCGTGCGAGATTCCACTGCGCAACCGAAGGCTGGCTTCCGTAGCGGTACCTTTTTCGCTCGCGGTCGGTGGTGTTCGGTGTCCAACCCGGATCGTAACCCTCGAGCCATCCATAGGGTCCGTAGTCGATCGTGAGTCCGAGGACGGAGAGGTTGTCTGTATTCATCACTCCGTGAACGAAACCGACGCGCATCCAGTGCGCCAGGGTCACTGCCGTTCGCCTGGCGATTTCGTCGAGGAGTTTTCCGTAGGCATCTGGCTCCGCGCTTTCGATTTCTGGGAAATGCTCACGGATCAGAAAATCCGCGAGTGTTTTTAACTCGGCAGTTTCGCCTTCGCTCGCTAAAATTTCGAAGCTTCCGAATCGTAGAAAGCTCGGGCTGACGCGACAAACGATCGCTCCGGGCTCATCTTTCGGATTTCCATCGTAGAAAAGATCACGCGTGACCAGATCACCCGTTCCGACGAGGCTGAGGGCACGTGTGGTTGGGATGCCGAGGTGATGCATGGCCTCGCTACAGAGAAATTCGCGAACGGAAGAACGAAGGACTGCTCGTCCGTCGGCGCGACGAGAGTAGGGGGTCGGGCCTGAGCCTTTCAGTTGGAATTCCTCCCTTCCGAGGTGAGTGGGAGCGTCGCCCAAGGTGATGGCTCGGCCATCTCCGAGTTGGCCCGCCCAGTTTCCGAATTGGTGCCCGCCGTACCTTGCGGCATACGGGGTCATGCCGGGTAACACCAGGTTTCCGCCGAGCACCGAAATCGAATCATCATCGGAGCCGGCGGTAGGGAATGCGATTCCCAACTCGTTTGCAAGGGAGCGAGACCAGCCCAGAAGTTTCGGTGCTTTCACGGGGGTCGGGATCACGCGCGAAAAAAACGCATGGGAGACGGGCCGAGTGAAATTTTTTTCCTCCAGATCTCCTGCTAGGTTTTCCGTGAAATAACTTCCCCAGAGGAGCTCAGTGATTTTCTTCATACTTTTTAAAACTCTATTCTTCTTCTTTTTTAACCGGCAGTCGAACCGTGCGCGATTTTCCGTCTGAGAAGGAGAGTTTCAAGACGATTTCTTTAGCGCTGAAAAATGGCTTCTTTAAGCCGATCATCATGATGTGCAGGCCCATGGGTTCGAGCTCGACAGACTCGCCCGCAGGGACTTCGATGGAAGGTACTTGAACCATTTTCATCATTCCATTTTCATGGCGGTGTTCATGAAGTTCTACGGCGCGAGCGAGTGACGAATCCGCTTTCAATAACGTGACCGATTTTTTTCCTGAATTCAAAATCGTGAAATAAGCCGCCGAGTTTTCGGAGGAGGCCGGTACTGCTCGCACATATCCCTCTTTCAGAGTGATCGTATCGGAGTTTTTCGGTGAGGAAGGTTCAGATCCGAATCCTGGCAAAGCAGACAGGGTCGATACGATCAGTGCAGAGAGGAGAAATCGATGAATCATGGGTTATCCTTTTGGGTAAGGGGTTGAAATGGAAAGTTTAGAGCAGGGATTCGATGGCACTTTTTAGCTCTGAAGTGGGCGATGTGGTGGGTAAGGTCGAAACAAGTTTTCCTCGCGGATTAATGAAATAAAACCGGTCACCATGTTGGACGGTGTAGCCGATAGCGGATTTCGGAGTTTCCTCAAACTGATAGCCGGTTCCGTAGAGCGAAACGGCGTGGTTTATTTGTTCTTTTGTTCCGGTGAGTCCGACGGCTGTTTCCATAAAAAACTTCGCGTACTCATCGACTTTCGCGGGAGTGTCGGAACGGTAATCGACACTGACGAAGAGCGGGACGATTTTTTCCGATGCCTTTTCAGGAAGAGATTTCAGCATTCCTCTGAGGCGACTGAGGGAGACTGGGCAAACGTCGGGACAGCGGGTGTAGCCGAAATAAAGGATAACTCCTTTGCCCTTAAAGTCGTGAAGCGAGACCGCTCCCATTTTTCCGGAAAGGGTAAAATCTCCCCCCATTTTCGGGCCCAGATTCATTTTCTCGATCCCGAAGTAAAGGGCCACCGTCGTGATTGAGAAAAATGCGAGCGCTCCCAGCGCAACTTTCAGGGGACTCAGTTTCATGGGTGCATGTGTCCTTTACCCAGGCGAGCTTAGTGATTGGGCCTCTCCAGAGCAAGGACGATCGGGCCTGTTTTCAAGACTCCGCCACTTCACTCCATGAATTCTCGCCAAACCGGGTGGTCCACGATTTTCCCGAGCGCTCGTTTGAGTAACGTTTTACCGGGCTCTGTTTTGTGCCAGGCCGAGAGACCGCTCGGGTGAGGCAGTGGAATCACATCGACGTGTTGCCCGTGAAAGTCGATCTGAAAGCTTTTTCCGATCACGTCGACGAGCTTCGCTGAGGCAGGGAAGTGCCGAGCGCCTAGGACTTCGCATAGGGCTAGTTTTCCAACCGGCAGCAGAAGCTTGGGTTTCAAAACTTGGGTTTCTCGGAGGATGTGTCTTCGGCAATTTTCGATTTCTTCGCGGTTCGGAACACGGTCACCGCTTTTTCCTTTTCCGGGAAAGCAGCGCGCGACCGCAGCCATGTAAACACGAGCGCGGAAATCATCCTCGGATACTCCGGAAGTTTCTTCGAACCACCGAAAAAGTGTTCGACCTGCAGTGTAGGCGAACGGGCGTCCGAAACTCTCTTCTCTTGGCCCCGGAGCTTGTCCCAAGAGGTAAATCGGACTGAGGATAGCTGAACCATGAACCGGCCGCCCCACCATGGCGGGACAATCGCGGCAGACGCGGATGTCGGATTGGATTTGAATTAGGCGGGCGAGGCTCATCGATCTTTATTTGCTAAGGACAGGTTCCATTTTAAAGAAAAGGCTCCACTGGCATTTTCGATCTCCCCTTCGGGCCGAGATGAAACCAGGGAGCCATTTTCAAAGCGAAACGGTTTTTTCCGATTATCGAGACATTGGCGCAGCGGATGGAGTTGCAACAGGGGACGCAACCGCAACCGGGCTAACCGAAGTGACCGGCACTTCAGTGGTGTGGGTGGTGGTTGAATCGGTGTGGGTTTCGGTTGCTTTCGTGCATCCAGCGAAAGAAGCGGCCACTGCGAAAGCTAAAACTAAGTTTTTCAATTTCATTTTATTCAATCCTTCTAGAGAGTTGTGAACTGTTTGAAACCCATTCTTCATAAAATGGCCCAGAAATCATCCCTAAAACGCATAAAAATGAACTGTTGACCGAAAAAGCTCGGAATCGGTTCGATGCGTCATTTGGACCTATGCCCGAGGAGAGGAGCAGGGTAGATAGGGCTACCTCTATGCAAACTTTCAAGAATTTCGATCTTTTGCCGTCTCTTCAAGCCACTTTGCACGAAAAAGAATTCGTGACCCCGACGGAGATCCAGTCTCGGGCGGTTCCGCTATTGCTCGAGGGACGGACGATCGTCGCGGTGGCGGAAACCGGTAGTGGTAAGACGCTCGCTTACGCGCTCCCCATCCTGCACCAATTGAAGTCCTTAGAGAATGAGGGGAAAGCTGTTTCAACCGAAGCCAGTCCGCGCGCGGTCGTGGTGGTTCCGACTCGCGAACTCGGAGAACAAGTTTCAAAAGTTTTTAAACCGTTTACTCACACCACCCGTCTTCGCGTGCGCGCGCTTCTCGGCGGCACGACCTTCGAAGTAGCACGCCGAAGTGTGAAAGGAAGTTTCGAAGTCTTGGTCGCCACTCCCGGGAGACTTGTAAAACTCTTAGATATGGGACTGCTGAGTCTGGGCGACGTGCGAGTCCTCGTTTTTGATGAAGCCGACCAAATGTTGGATAAAGGATTTCTTCCCGACGCAAAAAAAATCGTCGGCGCGTGCCCAGCGAAACGACAACTGGCGCTTTTTTCAGCGACCGTTTCGCCGTCAGTCGAAAAGCTGATGAAAGAACTTTTTTCGGGTGCGACTGTGATTCGCAGCGAAGGAAGCCACCGAGTGGTTTCGGGATTGAAAACAAAACATGAGACGGTTTTCGACGGAAAACGGTTTCCGTTGCTTGAGCAGATTCTCGATGTTCCGGTCCAGGGCGGAACGATCATCTTTACGAACACTCGAGCCCAATGCGACAAACTCGCGGGTGAGCTTGAGAAAGCGGGCAAGGCTTGCGTGGTTTACCGAGGCGAGATGGACAAAGTCGAACGTCGGCGAAACCTGAAAGCTTTCCGTGAAGGAAAAATCGATCTTCTCATTTCGACGGACCTTGCATCGCGGGGCCTGGATGTCGACCACGTTGGACGAGTGATTAATTATCATTTGCCCCAACAGATGGAAAATTACCTCCACCGTGTTGGCCGCACCGCACGCGCAGGGCGCGAAGGGGTCGTCATCAATTTCGTCACTGAGCGAGATGAAGAATTCGTCGCGAAGCTCGGTACGGTGGACGCGGCTCCGAAAGGTGAGAAGGCGGGAAAATCGAGCGGCGAAGCCTGGCCGGAAGCTCCCAATTTTAAAAAAATCCCGAAAATCATTGCCGCTGGCGGTCCGATCGCACCTTTGAAGATCATGCTTCAAAAGCGAGCCCGTTAATCACAATCCGTCCTTTGAATTGCGGAATCCACTGACTCGTCATAAAGAAGGGTCATTTTTTTCTTCGTCTGCTCCGTGCGCTTCCGTGTCTCTTCTTTCTATTCTTGATGACTTGGATCGCAACTTCCACCGGGCGTTTTGATGTGCGGGCGGCCGACCCCGCTCCGAAGCAGACCGATAGCGCATTAGACGAGAAGCGAACGGCGACGGAAATCTCGACCAAACGTAAACTTCCGACGAGTCAGACGGTGACCGTTAAGCCGAATGCTTCCGACTATGAAATCGAGACACGGCTGAATAAAATCGCCGCAAGCCAAGATGTCTTCCGCCGTGTGCATGTCGAAGTCACCGAAGGCATCGTCACCGTAAAAGGTGAAGTCGAGGAAGAGTCGTACGCTAAATCCTTTTCCGCACTTTCTGAAAAGGTTCAGGGCGTGATTGGTGTGGTGGACCAGTTGAAGGTTACGAACGTGAAAAAGACGGGATTACGTTTGGCTCAGAGTGAAATTCGAGATCTCACTCTAAAATTCTTTCGCGCAATCCCTTACATTCTGTCCAGTTTCGTCATCATTGGGACAGAATCGGGAGTTGTGCACAGTTTGAATTCGCGGTGCACGATGCTGCTGAACAGTGACGGCATCCTTACCCAAATTCCGAATGCCACGGTTTTAGCAGCCACGATTAAAAATGTTTCTGCACACACTCTGAACCGCGTGACTTTTCCATTACAGATCGACCGGTTCGAAGAGCTTGCTGGATTTCAGGAAGTTTTTAAGCAAGCCGTTCAGGAAAATGTCAAAACCGTGTCTGCTGATCCATCGCCCCAGGCAATCGTGAGCGAAGCCAGCGCTCGCCTGGGATTAAAACGTAAGGCCTTAGATTTCATCCTCGGTGACCAAGAGCAGAGCCGCTCAGAGCGGGATCTTTTAATGGATCGGTCGCGGGAAGTGATGGATCCCGAAGAGAGGGAAGCTGGTAAGGAGATGCCACTGAAAGCCCTTGAGATGCCCGCGACCCGGTGAGTTAGGGTTAAAATGTCTTTTAGGCATTGGCTTAGTATTCGCAGGTACTGTCAGTGGAGGACTGCCTAAATGAAAAAGCATAATGATGAAAATTTCTCGACCGCCATCGATAGCGATCTTGAGGAAACGTTTGAAAATAAGACAGAAGCACGGTTCGTGGAGGAGTCAAACTCCGGGCAGACACAAAATCCCGCCAATCACATGCCACTCAGTTCCAAAGTGTCTGAGTTCGTTGGCGGCTTCCAAACCTCGGCTGCGCGAGCAGCGGAAGAACGAATTGAAAAATCGCGCGAGAAACTCGACGAAGTAAATCCGAAGCATAAGATTACGACTGACAAATTTGCAGCTGATCCAGGGAAAAATCTGCCTCCTCGGTCTTAAGGCACTTTGCCTAGAGCTCGAAACTGTTTTGAAAATTTTTTGAATTTAGGACCATGAAAAAAGAGAGGCTTGAGCAAACGCTCAAGCCTCTCTTTTTTATTTTGTACGGCGAACTTGCCCGTTAATTCAGCGAATTCGGTTTCGTCTGAGCCCCTTGAAGGGCCGCGCCTTGCGAGTCTTTCGTAAATTTGCTCGCCACGGCTTGCACTCTATTCATAAAGCTTCCTGCAACGACATGATCTTTCCCTTTCATCATAGCGTCGAAACCGTCTTTTGCGACCACGGCGGGATCATCTTTTTTCGATTGGCCTGCTTTCGTGTCAATCATTCCTGCTCGGGCAAAGAAGTTCGTATCCGTCGCTCCAGGCTGAAGCGCAGTCACGGTGACTCCGCTTTCTTTTACTTCATTGCGAATGGCTTCCGAAAAGGACTGCACGAAAGCTTTAGAGGCTGCATAGACCGCGTAGTAGGGCCCAGGCATCTCACCTGCAATCGATGAGGTGTAAAGAATTTTGCCAGTGCCCCGTTGGACGAGATCGGGAAGGATCTTCTTAGTTAGCGTGACCAGCGACTTAATATTTAAGTCGATGATATTTATCTCTGCAGCCAATTCGGTCTCGATAAACGGACCGCCGACACCTACTCCCGCGTTCATTGCAATCGAATCCAGTGGCAAACCGAATGCAAGAATTTCTCGGTAAAGATCACTGACGCCGACTTCGGAAGCCAGATCGACCTGCACGGCCTTTACTTTGATTCCGCTGATTTTAAGTTCGTCTGCAACGGAATAGATTTTTTCGTTTTCGGCAGCGATGATCATGGAAAATCCTTCCTTCGCGAAAAGTTTTGCGAGTTCGTATCCAATTCCGCTGGATGCACCGGTTACAACGGCGAGAAGATTTTTATTGTCTGATGGAGTGCTCATGATTTTCTCTTTCGGGTAGGGGTGTGACTGGGGATAGATTTTAAATCAGTGCATTTTCAGAATGATTTTAATGTAGTCTTCTTTGTTCTCGTGAAAGGCCTTGTAGGCATCGGGACCATCTTCGATGCCCAGGCGGTGAGTGATGACGAAAGAAGGATCGATTTCTTCCTTCATGATTCGGTTGAGCAGAGGCTTCATATACTTTTGGGTGTGGGTCTGACCCATTTTAAAGGTGAGTCCTTTTCCAAACGCCGCTCCGAAAGGTACCTTGTCTAAAAACCCTCCATACACTCCCGGTATGGAAAGCGTTCCCCCTTTTTTACAGGCCTGCATGGCTTGTCTCAGGGCGTCCGGACGATCGGTCGCTAATCCTACTGCCATTTTCACACGGTCTAAGCTCGCAGTAATGGTGTGGCCGTGAGCCTCCATTCCTACCGCATCGATGCAAGAGTCTGGACCGCAGCCGCCGGTACGGTATTTAATTTCATCTAAAATCCCGTCCGCTTCTTCGAAGTGGATGGTTTCGGCGCCGCTTTCGCTAGCCATTTTCAACCGTGAAGCAACATGATCAATTGAGATCACGCGTTCAGCGCCGAGAAGAAAAGCGCTCCGTATCGCCATTTGTCCAACCGGACCAGCTCCCCAAATCGCGACGGTGTCTCCGCGCTTTATTTGGCAATTTTCCGCAGCCATGTAGCCCGTCGGAAAGATATCGCTTAAGAAAAGCACCTTTTCGTCGGGAATTCCTTTCGGGATCACCAGTGCATTCGTATCCACGAAAGGCACCCGGATGAATTCTGCCTGTCCGCCTGCATACCCACCGTAAACGTGGGAATAGCCGAAGAGACCTGCACCGGATTGGCCGTAAAGTTTTTCAGCCAACACTGCATTTGGATTGGTGTTGTCGCAGGCTGAGAATTCATCGCTCTCACAGTGGTGGCAGCTGCCGCAGGCAATGTCGAAAGCAATGACAATGCGGTCGCCCACTTTTACTCGCTTAACCAAAGGGCCGACTTCCATCACTTCGCCCATCGTCTCATGCCCGAGAATGTCGCCTTTCTCCATGGTGGGAATCACGCCGTCATAGAGGTGAAGGTCAGAACCGCAAATGGCTGCGGTAGTGACTTTGACGATAGCATCGTGTGGATTTAAAATTTTAGGATCTCTCACATTCTTAACGGCAACGGAGTGTTTACCCTCCCAGCAAAGTGCTTTCATTTTGAATTCCTTCCAGTTGATAGAGATTAGTGGAGTTCGACGGGTTCGCGTCCGCTCGATTGGCCTTCGGTGGTTGGTATTTCGCCAGTTTCTAAAAGTGCCTTCAAGCGTTTTAGATTCGTCAGCACAAGCGTATGGGGATCTTCGCCCTTTAGTTTTGTTAGCCACTCGACCGGTTTTCCGCCGGGCACGGAATAATCCATCGAGAGTAAAACGATGGACCCCTTCCCCGCCGGAGCAGAGAGGAAGCGAATCTTTCCTTTTGTTTTAACTTCAGAATCGTCCAAGCTTTTCCAGCCGATCGACTCTCCAGGGATATCGTGAATGATTTCTGCATCCCAACTCACCGTGGGTCCGAGACTCAAATTTACCGTCCACTTCGAGCGAAGGGGTGAGAGTATGTTCACTTCTTTGAGGTCTTTCATAAACCGTGGAAGGTTAGTGAAGTCTCTGAAAAAAGAATAAATTTCTGTCGGTGATTTTTTGATCGTGATTGCGAATTGATTTTCTTCGCGTTCGTAGTTCGATGAATTAATTTTAATCGATTCGTGCTTTTTTCTCAGATGATGATTGGTTTTGGTTGTTTCCATTTTGGGTCCCTTTTGTCGTGATACTTATGGAATTGCAAAGCAGGTGCCATGCAAAACGGAAAGATCACCGATCCAAAAGGAGCTCGCAGGAAAGTGACTTGAGTTTATTGTGAGTTGGCTCTGAGAACATTCTCGGTAAGGGTTTTTCAATCCCCGAGAATGCGGCGTTGGCTGCATTTGCAGCTTCTCGTCGTTCGCTTTCGTTCATTTTTTTATCGGTCGTTAATCAGAGCGTTCATACTCGAAGTGGTCCGGCCGATTCGGTCGAGGTATTCTTTCACCGGAGGCGAAGTTTCGGTTTTTAAAAATTTCGTTGCGACCTTCGCGCCTAGTTTAATCGATCCGAGAGGAATTCCTACTGATTCGGAACTATTGGCCTGCGTTTGCCTTCGCCAGCAGGATTTCTGCATATTCCTCGTCGATCAGGTGGAACTTTCCATCGTCGGTATCGTATTCATAAACGTCGGCTTCTTTGATGTCGAAATACCAACCGTGAAGCCGAAGGGTGCCTTTGGAGAGTCTCTGGCGAACGAGTGGATAGGTTTTCAGGTGTTCGATCTGTTCTAGGACGTTTAACTGCGAAAGTTGGTTGTGTCTTTCGAGTTGTGCGCCAAAGGTCGCACCCTCCATCATTTTCTTCCAGGCGCGGTCGCCGTGGCGGAGCCAACTCTTTAAATTTGGGGCCGTAATGTCGTTCCTTCCTCGGATCAGCGCGTGCATGGCTCCGCACTCGGAATGGCCGCAAACAATGATTTCGATGATGGGTAAATTCAGAAGCGAAAATTCGATTGCCGCTCCTTCCGACTTGTCGCTTGCGGAGCGGCCATCGGTTCCAGAAGGAGGCACCATATTGCCGACGTTTCGAATCACAAAGAGATCACCCGGGTCAGAAGATGCGAAGAGGTTTGGAACCACTCGGCTGTCTGAGCAACCAATAAATAACGTATCTGGTCTTTGGCCGAGCGCCAGGCGCGCGAAAGTGTCTTTTACCATCGGGCGGACGGTTTTACGAAAGTCGACAATACCTCGGACGAGCTTTCTCATTGCGAAGCAAGGTTTCTCACGAAAGAGGGCATCTGGGCCATTAAAAAGGGAAGGCCCAGGATCGTGGAGTGGGTAGGGATGGATAACGGTCCATCCTACGTTCCTGTTCGTACTGCCAAAATATTACCGAAGGCCGAGGAAGCGGTTTTCCTTCATGATAAGGACTGCCGGGTCTCAGCGATTTTAAGAAAGGTCGATGTGAATTTCTTCGCGATATTATTTGGATTGTTGCTCCAGTCCGTTCTAACAAGCCCGGTGCTTGCGTCCAGTCTCACGCCTGCAGAGATGGCACCTTGGTTAAAGATGGCGTCTGGCGACCATTCGCTCCGCACTCTGGGTCCCGCCTATTTCGTAGACGTTCCGGTCCGCAGAATTCCGGGGGCGCGCCTGGCATTTTTCAATCATGAAGCGGCACGAAGGCTTGGGTTGGTCGTGCCTGAAGACCCTGACGAACTCGAATCTCTCATGGTGTCTTTGTTTGCATTCGAAGTGGATCCCACCGGTAATTCCCCTGTGAAGCAAATGGCCGTTCGGTACCAAGACAGTAAAGGAAAGGGCCCAGGCGATGCGAGGGGTGACGGACGAGCAACGTGGCCTGGGGAGCTTAAGTTAGTCGGTAAAACCGGGAAAACGATTTCGATCGATGTGGTGAGAAAAGGGGGTGGCGCGACTGAACTGGCTTGGACCAGTCACGACGCAGCTCACTCAGACGGCGTCTTAAAGATTCGCGAACTGGTTCGTAGCGCGATCACCAGCAAAGCAAACGAGGGTAATATCCTCGACTCGACGGATGACCTGATGGGTTTCACCTTTCGAAAAGAGGATAGGCCACTAGAGGCGCTTTCGATTCGAATCGGCAATCAAACGAGAATCGCGCAGCTTCGCTATTTCGCCGATGATCCGAAACTTTTCCAACCGCTCATGGATTATGTCATCGCTCGTGATCTGGGACTGCCCGCAGGCGCTGTGATTCGCCCAGCAGAGGTTCAGACCTATTTGGAATTTTTTGTCGATAATCTTGCGGAGGAGGCCGCTCGGTACACATCAGGAAGTGCGGTGCATGGTTCGCCGACCGCTGGAAATCGCACCACCAAGGGAGGAACTATCGACTTGATGGAGTTTTGGTGGATGGACGCTTTTCATGCAAATTTTTCTTATCTTTTCAACCAGCGGTCAGTGCGTGGCCAAGCAGATACCATGAGAGATTACGTGGTGCTCCTGCTCCGTTACATGGGGTCAGGAGGATATCCGATTCCTTCTTCGGGGCGCGAAATCTACCTCACGAATCGTTTCGAAGGAGTCTATACGCAGTTTCTCGCGGAACTGGATTTGAATCGCTTGGGTCTTTCGTCGGATGACATCAGGCGAATTCCTCAGCGCCTCCAGAACCAATTTCGATTCTCAGTGACGGCTCTCCGCCAATGCACCGGAACTGAAAAGCGGAGAATATTTTGGCAGGATATCGAGCCCGCGGCGTTTGACGTGAGGAATATCCTCAAATCAACTTTCCGGTTCTATTCAGATTCTGATCGTTCCTCGCGAATTTTTTCGAATCAACGGACTTGGGCAACTCCGCTTTCCGCGACCCATCAAATGCTTGAGCAGGAGTATTTATCGATCGTGGATGCCATCGTCAAAACGCTCGATCCAGCAAAGAAAATTCAACAACGCTGGATTGAAAAGGCGAGCGCCATAGGGGGATATTCTCGTCTGGAGCCTGGGACGGATTTTCCAGCCACAGAGAGTGATCCGTTTTTCCAAAAGTATGAACAGGCAATCATCGAGAAATTGCAGAACGGAGTTTTCAGCGTTCGAGAAATAAACGATGCGATCCGAGTGGCGGGTGAATCCCTCGTCGATCCAGAGCTTTTAGCGAGAAGAGAGACGAGCTCGGTCATCATGCCAGGATTTCCGACCTTTTCCAGTTCGCAGAAGTTCGAGGCTTGCCCTGACCTTTTGGTGCCCATTCGACCGTAATTCCGGTATGGAGTGTTTATGCTGAAATTTCCTCCGCTTCGACTCACTCAGACGGTCCTAAAAGGTGGCTGCGCCGCTAAAGTGGCAGCAAAAGAGTTGCGGAGCATTCTTGCTCAAGTGCGTTTCCCGCCAAACCCCGCAGACGTCATGGTCGATGCGGGGAGCTTCGATGATGCGGCGATTTTCAAAATCAATTCCACCACTGCTTTAGTTCAGACTCTCGATTTCTTCACCCCCATCGTCGATACGCCTCGAAATTTTGGCAGAATTGCTGCCGCGAACGCTCTGAGCGATGTCTATGCGATGGGTGGACGACCCGTGACCGCGATGTCCATTCTCGCGTTTCCGCTGGGGACGATTCAGAATTCGGTGGTGGTGGAGCTGCTTCAGGGCGCAGTCGACACCGTCTCCGCTGCAGGAGCTTCGCTTGTGGGGGGGCACACCATCGATGATGACACTCTTAAGTTTGGGTTATCGGTAACTGGTCTCGTCCACCCAGAACACGTTTGGTCGAATGCGAATTCTCGGGAAGGAGACGTCCTGATTTTAACGAAGCCCCTCGGCACCGGAGCGTTAACCGCAGCTCTCAAGCGTGAAGAGGTGAGCGAAGAAGACATCCGAGACGGTATCGAAAGCATGTGTCTTCTGAACGAAATCGCGAGCCATTTAGGCGAACGAGAAAAATCCGGAATCCATGCCGCAACCGACGTCACAGGATTTGGGCTCGCCGGTCATGCGCTGAACATGGCGCGAGCAAGCGCGCAGAGTTTCCACTTTTACTCAAGCGAGATTCCTCGTTTTTCGCGGGCGATGGAGTTTATCCGTCGGGGATTTCTGACGAAGGCGCACCGAACGAACCGTGAGTACACCCAAGGTAAAGTCAGCTTCGGATTTAAAGATCCTGATTTGGAAGAGCTCTTCTTCGATCCGCAGACCAGTGGCGGGCTTCTCTTATCGGTTTCGGCAGAAGTGGCGGAGACGATGGTTGGGCAACTCATCTCCCGTTTTCCCGCTACTGCCGTCGTGGGAAAGGTTCTGAAATCTAATGCTCCTCACTCGGAAGCCGGAGCGCTCTTTTTCGAATGAACCTCTATTCCGAAACTGATTGGAGCCATCATTTAATTAATGGAGCTCGTTTTATCGACGTGCGAGCACCGATCGAATTTATTCAGGGATCCATTCCCGGATCAGTGAATTTGCCGATTTTAAACGACCGGGAGCGACACCTTGTCGGAACAGCCTACCGCGAAGAAGGTCAAGCGGAGGCTATAAATCTCGGACACAAACTCGTGAGTGGGAATGTCCGAGAGGCTCGGGTGCAGGCCTGGCGCGCAGAGATTGAGAAGTATCCAAATGCCATCTTACTCTGTTTCAGGGGCGGCCTTCGTTCTCAAATCACCCAAAGTTGGTTACTCGAGCAAGGCATCGATCGTCCACTCGTTCCGGGCGGTTATAAAGCGCTCAGGAAGTTTCTCCTCTCAGTGATCGATACGCGTTCTCCCCATCTGGAACTTGAAGTCGTTACGGGTCCGACCGGATCTGGAAAAACCAAATTTTTAGCTTCTCAGGGTAGGCCCTTTCTCGATCTGGAGGGGATCGCCGCTCACCGAGGCTCCGCCTTCGGAGCTTTCGAACGTTCGCAACCCACGCAAATCGATTTTGAACACGGCTTGGCTTTGGAAATTTTAAAACTGCCCTCAGACCTGGGAAGAGTGCTGGTCGAAGACGAAAGTAGAATGATCGGGAAGCGTTCCATTCCGGCGCCTTTCTTCAAGAAAATGCGGGAAAGTCCACGTCTCCCTATCCAGGTCGATTTCGAAACTCGCGTAGAAAATATTTTCCAAGATTACGTTTTGGATTCCGCGCTTGGACGCGCGCATGATGTTCGCCGCTTTGATGAGTTTCGCGCGGCCGTCGTGGCGATTTCGAGGAAGCTTGGGGATTTGCGCACGCGAGAAATTTTAGGGGATATTTCCGAATCGGAAAAAGCATTCACCGGGGGAGGTGGATTCGCTTCGAACCGCGAATGGATTCGGAAGATCCTTATTTACTATTACGATCCACTTTACAAACGCTCGAATTAGCCGATTTTTCGAAAAGAATGCAATCGTGTCGCAAGTTCTGGCAGCTTCCTTTTTAAAATTAATTTACCGAACCAAGCCAGGCTTGCAAAAACAAGAGCTCCTGAAATAAGGCCAGGGCCGATATGTCCCGTTAGGGTATGAGCGATCGACGAACTGTCGCTGCCGGAAACGGTTCGACTGTTGAATTTGAAGCATGGTTTAGAGATGTCGGCTGACACCATTATTGCGCGAAAAGAAGTGTCGTATTTGAAACGACTCCCCGAAGTTCGCCCGATCGCAGGCGTGGTTGCCCACGCAAAACTCATGCACGGAGAAATTCCACTCGGCGTGGTATCCGGAAGTCCGAGGGAATCCGTCATCCACTCTCTCGAGTTGCTCGGGCTACGAGATCTTTTTCAAATCATAGTCGGCGGGGATGATACGGAGAGAGGCAAGCCGCATCCCGACTCTTTTCTGCTCGCCGCAAAATTCCTTGGAGTTCGTCCCGAGGATTGCCTCGTGTTCGAGGATGGCGAAATGGGAATTCAAGCGGCAAGCGCTGCGGGAATGGCTTGGGTGAAAGTCGAAAGAAATGGGGGAGCTTCCGCTCCTACCGAAACTTTGGACCGGTCATCGAACGAATGAAGTCTGTTTCGTCCACTCGGTAAGGTTTACCATTCGGATAGAAGATGTCGTGGAACCAAACCTTCGGACCTTCGGGCGGGTAGGGCTTTTGCCAAGAGTCCCAAGGAATATAGGTTTGGCTTTTTCCGGCAACAAAACCCCAGTTCATCATCCCCACGCGTTCATTTTTCGCGATAGGGAGGATTTTCTGAAAAGTGCTGCCAAGCGGTCTGGCCATGTATTCGGTACAAATCACCGGAAGGTGCAGTCGCTTTAACCACGCCAGTTTTTGGGAGAAATCGGAAGTTTTCCCATAATTATGAAACGTGACGATGTCCGATTCGCTGAGTTGGATGCGTTCGATCGGGTTCAGGCGGCCGGCACTCGACCAGTCGCCATTCCAAACCGCACTGGTGAGCGGCTGGGTAGGATGCTCGGAGCGAGCCCAGGAAAAAACTTGCGGAAGGAGGGTGCGGACTGCTTCGAGCTTCCAGCGGGGGTCGTTGTAACTTCCGTTATTCAGATTATCCGGCTCATTCCAAACGTCCCAAGCTAAGACACGTGGATCGGAACCGAATGCCCGGACGACGGCCTTCACATACTTGCGTAAGCGCGCGTGCTGATTTAAATCTGCGAGGGCGGGGAGACCTGGGCTTTGCACCCACCGAGAGTTATGGACGCCGATTCGCGGCGGGAGTTGTTTTCCGACTTTAGGTTCAGGGTCCCAGCACGAGTCGAAGAAGACGAGCATCGGCTTAATGTGATGTCGGGCGGCGATGGCGAGGAATGCATCCACTCGACTCAGAAAACCACGCGGATCTTTTTTAAATGCCAGGTCGTGGAGGAAGACCCGCATCGTGGTCATTCCTAATGTTTCAGCCCACGCGAGTTCACGGTCGATCTCTTTTGCATTAAACGTTTCGGCTTGCCACATCTCCAGAGCATTTTCCGCGTCCGAGGGAAGAAAGTTACTTCCGACCAGCCAAGGCTGGGCTTCGTACCACTCGGCCGCTTGCTTGGGCGACCAGGATCCGGCGATCGCGCTAGCCGTGAACGTGAACGCAACTAAGAGCACGCATCTCAGGAGAGTTCGCCCAAGGAGTCTTTTCGTAAATTGTTGACCGATCATGAGGGCACTTTCTACGATGCCGCTCTCTTTTCAAAGCGAGATTTTAACCGGGGGCCTGCGCTGAATAGGCTTAGCTGCACACTAAGAGAGTAGAAAAATGCAGATCGGGCAATTTTCCCAAAGGGTAAGCGCTCGGCGGGGGGGTGTTTATCAGTATCTGCATTGAAATCGCTCCTAAGAGAGATCAAAACTCCTATAGTCAAACTGGTTGCGTTGCATCATTTTGTGCCTTTATCCTCGAGCCACAGAATTGCATTTTCACGTTCTCATGAACGCGATTTACCTAGTTCGTGTTCGAGAAGAAGAAGTTGCGGCGGCTGCTTACTCGCGCGCACTCCCTGAATGAGTATGTTATTTTCCAGCGATGAAGAAAAGTCTGGTTGGCGATGGTTGGCAGGAGCGGATGTACGACGATGTGTTTGCAGAGCGCACGATCGATTCGCCCGAATACCACCAGCTAGCCCGGCGTGAAGTCGAGTTTCTTTCCCTCGCACTCAACTTACGAAAGGGCGAAAAGCTTCTCGATGTGCCTTGCGGAACTGGCCGTCACTCCCGGATTTTTTCTCGGCGAGGAGTAGAAGTCACCGGGCTCGATCTTTCGAAGGAACTCATAGCGAGAGCCAAACGAAACTCTGGACCTCTTTTTCGAGTGGGCAATATGATCGATCTCGCTGCTTACCGAAACCAGTTCGATGTCGTGACGAACCTCTTCACAAGCTTTGGCTATTTCTCAAGCGAGTCGAAGAATCTTAAAGTCATGCGAGAAATGGTGAATGCCCTGAAGCCGGGGGGACGGATAGCCATTCACCTCGTCAATCGGGAATGGCTTCTCAATGTTTTCCAGCCGTTTGAGTGGAGGGAGACGAAGAAAGACGTGTGGACCGAGCACCGTACTTACGATGATCGGTCGAAAAGAATAAAGTCTCATTCAGTCTACGCCATCAAGGCGACGGGCAGGGCGCACTTTTATGAGCATGAAACCCGTCTCTATTCAAAAAAAGAGATAATAGAAATGATGGCCAAGTGCGGCCTTCGAAACATCACTGTTTACGGAGATATGGAAGGAAGCCTTTTTCGGCGATTTGAATCGTCCCATCCGATCTACATCGGTTGGAAAGCGGAAGGTTAGCGCTCCCGGATCCATTGGTAGATTTCTTCGAACTGCTTTCGAGAATTTGAAGTCGATGCTTCCTCTGTGTGCATCCGAATGAATGCAACCGCGCGCCCGCTGTCTTTTTTCGCGATGAAAAGCGGAAGGTGGGCCGCGCGGCCTGAGTCTTTCAGTTGTCCTTCGAAAACATATCCATATTCTTCGGCAGGAAAAATTTCCGAGACGTGGCCGGCCGAAAGAACCGTGAGATAATCTTGGAAACTTTGCGGAACAAAGCCATTTTCATCTGCTAGTTTCAGACCTTGTTCGAAATCGGAGGCGAGAGATCCACTGAGGTTTCCACTTGAGAAGGCCTCTCTCAGGTCGGCTGTTGTGTAAGGCGTGGTGCCACAGGGAACGGGGAAGCACCGCTCGCCCTTCGCTTCGATCGTGGCATAATCGAGAAAAGCTAAATCACCGGTGAAGCTCTCGACATCCACGTAAGATTTTCCCACTTTCACTGGAGCGTTCTCCGCACCGCGGGTCAGCGTCTTTTTTCTTCCATTCGGAACTTCAGAAATAGAGGAAATCGATCCGTATCTCGCATCCACTTGGCTAAGCGACCTTGCTCCAGAAAATTCATGATCGAGGTAGGTCAGGAAAGTCCGATCGAGTTCTTTATTTAAAAAACGCAAAGTCGACGCGGTCTGACTCATCGCTGGGGTCAAGGGTGCTTTCTCTCGCAAGGCTTGAATTTCGCCTAACGCTTTTCGACTGATGCTTCGACGCCGGGCGAGTTCCATGAAGTTTTCATCGAGCCCCAGATTTTTTGCGTAATCTGAAGAGGATTCGGCCGATTTGATCGTGTCCAAAAAGGGCTTTGGTCCCACTTTCAGAATCAGGTCATCGATCCCGAGTTTTTCGCCAGCGGGTCCCGGAGGGAGTAATCCAATTCTTATTTTAATGTGGTTTTGCTTTTGAGCAAGCGCTGCGGTCTCGAGCGATTTGGCAATCTGATAAGCGGCTCGTTCGCTGTCGCTGATTCCGTCCGTGCGCAGGAGCGCTTTTCCTTTAGCATCCCGATCGAGAATCACCACAAATTCACTAGCGCCTGAGTCGATTAATGCGCTCGCGATATCGGAGTCGAACTGCGAGATTCCTGGAATTCCGACGGTGATGACTCCGGTTTCCTGCGTTGCGATGAGGCACTTAAATTCACCTTCGGTGATGACCACGGTTTTTCCGCGCGCGCCCTCCAAAAGTTCCGATTGGTAGAGTTTTTCTGCGACCGAGAATTCTCGGTCGATCGCTCGGTCCGTCGGCCATCCGAGGTACTTAGGAAGCTTTGGAAAGCGGTGGCCCGTATTTCTGGTTCTCCAGATCGGAATTCGGCCGTTTTTCGTGTGATAAGGAATACGAATTCCATCGATTCGGTCTACGGAAAATGAGGGTTCTCCTGCGCTGTTGAATGAGATCTTCATCCAACCTGCGTCTCGCATTTCTTTAATGGAATATCCGTTTTTCTTTCGCCACTCATGGAGGTTAAAATGTTCGGCATCAAAGTACGCGAGCCCGGAACGTTCAAGCATCGGCTCTAGGGTTTTCAGATTCCATCCTCGGGATTTCGCAAATTCTCGGAGTTTCGCGCGGGCGGCAGGATCGGCCCGCAAATCTGAGAGCAACTTTCCATTGAGGTCTTCAATGCGTTTCAGTTCAGCCTTGCTGAGCGCTCGGCCGATGAGGTTTTGGTGAAAAGCACTGAGAGCATTGTCGCTTCCGGCACCATACTCCAGGACCTGATTCTCTGAATTTAAAACGAGGTACTGTAGAGGAACAACCGCGCGGAAGCCGTCACTTTTTAAATAACCGAATTGGACCTGCTTGAGGATTCGACCTCCGGGCGGGGTAGCGATACTTGGCGTCTTTGCCACGCGCGCATGAGCGCCATCAAAATCTGATTTTAGAGCGGTAAACGTCGTTTCCTCGCCCTGATCATTTCGCGCTCGAATGCGGAGCTGTTGTCCCGTGCGTGACGATATTTCGTTTTCGACTTTCTCGACTAGTCGATCGACTTCGGATGAAGTGGTGAGGGCATCGGTGACTAAAGTCGGACGATAGGCGAGGTGGGGCGCCTTCGGCCGCATGAGCGAAAAGCAAGCGTCCGTTCCTCGTTGATTGACGGGAGTGATTCCGGCAAACGATATCAGGGGGACGAGACCGAAGATTCCAAACGACGACCAAGTTTTTCTGCCCACGTCTTATATTAACCAGTTTTTCATTCGGATGATTATGAAATTAATATCCGCTGAAAAATTGACGGAAGGGCTCGGCGATAGAAAATAGCTGTGAATCAAATTTCTCCGTCGGGCGCGGAAGGGTGCTGAATGATGGCGTTGTCGGAGTCGATCATTCCTTCGAGGCGAGCGAGTTGGGCAATGGTTCCGGAAAGCATCCGGTCGATATTCACCGAGGATTGGCGGAGCCACTCGTGAGTATCTCGGTCCTTTTCAGAACTGGCGATGCATTGGCTTTCGTGTGCGGTGAAACCTCGAACCTCAGAAAGCAAGGACACCAGATGTTTCGGACATTCGCATTTCAGATCCGAAGCGAGACTCACCAGAGATACCATCGCGTCCGCCGTTAAAAGTTGGTTTTCATCCAAAATACTTTTATTCATTATTATTCCTTCCCTATTGGGTAGGGCTTTGATCCGGGGGTGAGCCAGTAAGTAGTTAATTTCTTACTGACACCTTTCACCTTGCGGTTTGCCATAATCATCGACTTAAATCGGCCCTTAATTAGAGAATGAGTCGCTTCGGAAAATAGGACGTCGACCGAAAATTCTTTGGTAAGGTTTTCGATTCGGGCGGTGACGTTAATGGTGTCGCCGATTAAGAGGAATGGCTTCATGCCGGTCAGACCTACATACCCGCCCGCAACCTCGCCAGAATGAATCCCAACTCCGACCGAAATCGTTGAAGCACGGGCATAATGTCGGTCATAGTTTAGAGCTTCCACCGCGGCTCGAATTCCGATGGCGCAGTTGAGAGCGCGGATGGCGTGATCATTTAAGTTTTCATCAAATGCGAAATGAGCGAGAAAGCCATCGCCGGTGAGATTATTAATTTGGCCACCATTCGAACTCACCACCGAAGAAATTTTTCCTAGAAAAATTTAGATAAAACGGAATGCTTTTTCAGCATTTGTGATCTGCAAAAGCCGAGTGAATCCGCGAATGTCGCAGATGAGAACGGTGGTTTCAAAAGCAACCGGCGGCGGGGTATTCATGATTTCAAAAGTGCTTTCAAATGCCGTTAGCGACATCTTATAAAGTTAGCGAATGCCGTCAATTGAATCAATGATTGTTTGCTGGAAAGAGAAAGATCAAGCCTAGCCAATTTACCGACAGAGTGGCAAATAGCCCACACGATCATTTAATAAATGACCATCTTAGAAACTCCATCCCCTCTGGCTCGGAAGAGCACAATCCACTTGTTGAATTTTTTCACCATTGAGGGAGCTGCTCCCGACATCGATGCATTTTTTACTGTGAGCCGCGATGAGGGTCTTATTTCCACTGCTATTGGTTCCGATCGAGAACAGCTGATTTAAGTGAGAAGGTCCAGAGCAGTCGTAT
Source organism: Oligoflexia bacterium (assembly GCA_014376785.1). GTDB lineage: Bacteria > Bdellovibrionota > UBA1018 > UBA1018 > UBA1018 > JACMQW01. Next base: position 2,048 of record JACMQW010000059.1, on the reverse strand, counting down.
TGGTTCACGACTGCCCCAGTGGAGGCCGATGCATTCCACACGTCGAGGCACTTCCCACTGGACTTCACTTTGATTTGGTAAAGGCCATTTCCTGCGGGTAGGAACGTGAAGAGTTGGTTTGATTGAGAGTTGCAGCTCCACTGGACCATGTTTCCGCCGTTTGCCCGGGAATCGCCGTAAACGTCTGCGCACTTACCGCTCGTTTTAGAAACTAAGCGGATGGCTCCGCTTGGTGGAACGCTTCCCGGCTGGGGAGCGGGTAGCGGAGGCGTGATGACATTCCTCACGACGGAGAATTGCAAGACGGTCGAGTTGCCCGGATTTCCGCCGGCGGCCGTTCCGGAATAAGGCGTGATCTTTAACACGTGGTTTCCGAGTGTTGGAGTCCACGAGTTGTAAATTCCACCGGTGTCGCTGGCGAGCGCATAGGGCGCGACGTTTTCAATGTGAGAAATTGCACCCTGATCTAGTTCGAAAAGAACACTTTCGCAAGTCACGCAATCCGCGCGAACATTTAAGGCGTTGCCGGTCTTGGTAAGGTCGATGATCGCTCCATCGCTCAGAGTTGCAGAACTTCCGGCGACTCCGCTGAGAGGCTGAGGAAGGTTTGCCCCGGCATTGATGAGCACGATGCCCGAGATCGAAGCTGGGGCCGCGGGAGTATAGGTCGGCATCGAAGAGGGAGCAGGGATAGGAACGGAAGAGGGAACGGGGGCAACGACCACTGTGGTTGGCCAAAAAGGATTAATGCCGTTTCCAGCAGCTTGGTTTCCTCGGTTGAAGTGTTCGTTCGAACCGACTCGAATCCCGCCTTCGATTAACTTTTGGTTGAATAGGGACCACTCGTTTTTTTCGGTGTTGCTGGTAATTGGATTTGGCAGAAAGGTGTTATTCACGCATCCCGCGCAGGCGCCGGGACTATAGTCCGCACGATTGCCGTCTGCGCGGACGTAACCGATGACGTTATGGTCGGTAACATTGTTGTACATCCAGTTTGCAGGGACGCTGTAGCCGTTGAAAATAGCGGTCGCTGCCCAAGTGGAATTAAGTTTGGTTCCATCGGGAAGCACACTAGACGTTACCATGCGGTTGTCGTGGAAATGGACATCGTGGGAACTCGAGTTGTTCATCGCTGCGTTACAGTTCGAAACAAACGTATTATGGTGCGCATCTACGAATGCAGTGAGCTTCGTAAAGTCACCATCTCCACTTCCGTCAGTCGTCATTCCGGTTCCTGTAAAGTCGCTGCCTGTGACCACGTCGGGATAGGACCCCTGCACATAGTTGTCGTGAATATTAATCGGACTCGAGCTGGTCCCGGATGAGTTGTAAACGTTCAGGGAGTCGCCCTGAGACCCTTTATTAGGCTCGTTAATGAGTTGGTTCCAAGCGATTTCGATGTTGGGGACGTTATGCACTTGGTTTAAGCCGATGAAAGTCCCGAAGCCTTGGTTGGTCATGTTACGACCGACGTTATTCAGAATGCGGATGGATTGGGACGGGCTTCCATCCCCTGAAAATTGGTAAATCGAGGCGCCTTCGGCAACCAGTTCGAAATAGTTATTCAAAACCCAGGCGCGTTTTGCGGATGCGAAGTTCGCGAACCGGCCTGGTTCGCCGTTCGCAACCGGGATTCCATATCCGTTGCATCCACGGATGATCACGTCGACATTCCCCACCGCGCGAATTAAATCGCCCGGTCCAGTAAGATTGCAGTTCTCGATAATCACGGGCGCCGTCGTGTTGATGTTAATTGCGGGAGTATTTCGATCGGGGCTTCGATAATTCCCGGTATAAGTTCCTCCCTGCGAAATGGTGATCGGCGGAAGGTAAGTCAGATTAGCGATGGCGGCCTGAAAGGAAAGGGTGGCAGAGGTCGGCGCGGAGTCGTTCAAAGATAAAAAAGTTTTAGAGGTGTTCGGTACTTTTGCGCTGGAGCCGATGCAAGAGCTCAGAGCGAGAATCGCAGCCACTTGAGCCAGGATTCTGCTAGCGCACTGGAGTTCAGAGCTCTTCAAAAATTGATTTTTCATATTTTCCCCTAAATT
>JACMQW010000009.1 GCA_014376785.1 Oligoflexia bacterium | reverse complement strand
TGGAACTTTCATCCCTATTCTTTCCGATTTGAAGGAGCCGAAGCTCCTCGCCCGGATCATGGATACGTATCGCCCTCAGTTCGTTTTCCACGCCGCCGCCTATAAGCATGTCCACCTCGTCGAAATGAATGCGAGTGCGGCGATCATCAATAACATTCAGACGCTGAAAAACCTGATTGAATGTTCGATTCGCTCCGGCGTTGAGAACTTCGTTTTGATTTCAACCGATAAAGCCGTGAACCCGAAGGGACTGATGGGCTGCACGAAGCGGGCATGTGAACTCATGATCAGCCAAGCGGCCGCTCAATCGGAAAAACGGTTTTGCTCGGTTCGGTTCGGGAACGTTCTGGGAAGCAGCGGAAGTTTTATTCCTCTTCTGAAGCGCCAGATACAGCATGGGGGGCCGGTCACGATTACTCACCCCGATATGGAGCGTTATTTTATGCTCATTCCGGAAGCCGTTTCGCTTGTGCTTAAGGCCGCATCGTTTTCGGCTCCGGGAGACATCAATGTTCTTCGTATGGGAAATTCAATCAAGATACTCGATGTCGCAAAGAGCATTATGACTCTTCTCGGGAAAGCCGACGGAGAGATTCCATTCATCTTCACGGGGATTCGCCCAGGAGAAAAATTGCGTGAAGAACTCTATCTTCGGGGAGACGAACTTTCGACCACTCATCCGGATATTCTCGTTCTCCCTCGAGGCGCGGGAGCCGGAGCGGGTGAAGCCGTTTCAGCGCTGATCGAGCAAATCCTGAGCCTCGCGGAGAACGATGATGCCAGCGCGGTCTCACTTCTGAAAGGGCTCGTCGAAACGAGCGACGAAGGTCTTTTGGCTGTCGATGGAAAGGAGTCGCTGCTTGAGAACGTTAACGGAAACCCAAACTGGGTTGCTTGAACCAATGATGAAGCGCGGTTTCGACCTCATTGTCTCTGGACTCGGCTTGGTGGTGATCTCTCCGCTCCTCGCGGTGATCGCGCTGCTCATTCTCGTCTTCGAAGGACGTCCAATCTTCTTCCTGCAGCACCGTCCAGGCCTCGGCGGACGCCCGTTTCGGATCGTGAAGTTCCGCACGATGTTCGGCGAACCGGGAAAAGAGTCCGATGAGGCGCGACTCAGTCGGCTCGGTTCGTTCCTGCGTTCGTTCAGTCTCGATGAACTACCGGAACTCTGGAACGTCTTTGTCGGCGAGATGAGTCTAGTCGGTCCTCGGCCTCTCCTGATGCAATATATGAATCGTTACACCTCCGCCCAAGCCCGCCGTCACGAAGCGAAACCCGGAATCACGGGTTGGGCTCAAGTGAACGGAAGAAACTCACTCAGCTGGGAAGCGAAATTCAATCATGACGTTTTCTACGTCGATCACCAAAGTTTTGTATTCGATCTAAAAATTTTATTCCTGACTTTTTTTAAAACAATTAAACGCGAAGGAATCTCCGCGAAAGGGTGCTCCACGATGCCAGAGTTCAAGCAGAAGACTAAGCCAGTCGAGATGTCGAGCGCCGAGATCACGGAGCAGGATATCGAAGCCGTCGTCGGCGTTCTCCGCTCCGGGCGCCTGGCTCTTGGTCCGAAAGTCATGGAATTCGAAGAGAAGGTCGCGAAACACGTCGGCGTGAAACATGCGATCGCGGTTTCTTCAGGAACCGCAGCGCTCCACCTCATCGTGAAAGCGCTGGGTATCGGCCCGGGAGACGAAGTGCTCGTACCCTCGTTCACTTTCGCAGCCAGCGTGAATGCAATTCTCTATGAAGGCGCGACGCCAGTTTTTGTCGATATTCGGCCGGATACTTATAATCTCGATTCGAACGATCTCGAGAAAAAGCGGACCTCGAAGACGAAAGCAATCATGGCGGTCGATGTCTTCGGGCACCCCATCGATTGGGCACCGGTAGAAGCATTCGCGAAAAGGCATAAACTCAGTATCATCGACGACTCGTGTGAAGCTCTCGGCGCGGAATATCATGGGCGGAAGGTCGGTTCATTCGGAGACGCGGGAGCCTTCGCTTTCTATCCAAACAAACAAATTACAACTGGCGAAGGCGGTATGATCGTCACGGATCGCGAAGATATCGCGAAACTCGCGCGGAGCTATCGAAATCAAGGTCGCGACGAGATGGGCGCTTGGCTCGAGCACGTTCGCATGGGTTATAACTATCGCATGGACGAAATGAGTGGAGCGCTCGGCTCATCGCAGATGGATCGCCTCGATTCTATTCTCGCTAAGCGCGAAGCCGTCGCCATGAAGTATTCGAAGGGTCTAGCGGGCGTCGAAGGCGTGCGGATTCCTCAGGTCCTGCCCGAGATGAAGATGAGTTGGTTTGTTTACGTCATCACACTTTCCGAAGGCGTAAACACCGAAGAGTTGATGAAGGACCTCGAGAATCGCGGAGTGCCTTCTCGCGCGTATTTTTCGCCGATTCATCTACAAGCTTACCTCACGACGGAGAATGTTTATGCAACACACTCGGATTTACCTGTGACTCGCGCGATTTGCGGAAGAACTATCGCATTGCCTTTTCACGCGAACTTACGCGATGATGAAGTCGACTACGTCGTGAACGAATTAAAAGCCATTTTATCGTCAAAAAAATCAAATACGAATAGAGTCGCATGAGTGTCGATCTGAAGAGTCTCTACACCCTTTATTTAAAGCCTAAAGCGATGTTGATCATTGTCTCCGCAGTTTTTATGTGCGGTTTGGTCGCGCTCTTGGTCTGCCATATCGTAAAGCATCGTTACGCAGCGACGGTGCTTTTTAAAGTCGCGGAGTTCGGCGGAAGTTCGAACACCAATGCCGCCGTTCCTTTTCCTCCGTTCGGCGGGAAAAGCCAGAGCTCGCTCGGAACCGAGGCGATCAGCTATTTGGAGTTTCAGTATCTCGCGCGCGGACGTACGCCGAATGGCCTTCGCCTCGTCGAGGCGAAGGAGTTGAAATCTTCTGGAACGATCCAGCTCGTCGCGGAAGGTCCGAACATGGACGCGATTGAAGCGTTCCTGAAAAACGTCTTGATCGACCTTCAAGGGAAGTATCAGAATTCGATTGATGCGGTGATGGGTCAGGGGACGCAAGAAGTGAAATTCCTCCGCCAAGAAATGGCGTCTCTGGAGCGTCTGAAAGCGAAAGTCGAGCACGGAATTGATAACGTCGGTCCGGCTCCCGCGCTGGTTTCGCAGAGTTTGGAGATCAATCAGAGTTTGGTGAAGCTGAAACAAGATTACTTCTTGAAGAGCGCGATGATCTCAAGTGAGAAAATTCATAACTTTAAACTCGATACCATTCTCGCTGTGGGCGAAGGCGCACCGGTCTATCCGAAAACGAAACAGTCGATGCTTTTTTCAATGTTTGTCGGGTTTCTCGCTTCGGTTTACGGGATTTTTCTCTTCGACTTCTTTCAGAAGAAGATTCGTGCAAAGGCGGTTATTCTTACGGTCCCGATATCTCCGACGCCGATTTCTTCTCGCGAAGACGTCTTCTACTCGGTGCAGTAGTCTCTCACTCCTCGTCATTTGATTGTTAGGAGTTCGGGCGATCAGTACTATGATTCGATCATCGCATCATAGAAGCTGTACTTAGCCATCGAATTTACGCTTTGTTAGAACAAGATTTTCGTGATGATCGCACCCGGTCTTGTGTTTGCTCTAATTGGATCACGCGCGTAAAGTTGGACAGGTTAACCGGCTAGATTTGTAGGGTCTGACCGGGCTCTAGTTTTTGTTTCTTCAGGATCGTCTCGCATTCGAAGTCATCGGGAATCAAGTACCCGATCGACGAATGGATCCGCCCTTTGTTGTACACCTCGTCTAAGAACGCCTGAATCGATTACGTCGAAGAAAACCGCGATTATGCCGTTAAAGGCGTAGTCGCTGACCGAGCTTACGGCTTTGGAGAAAATCTCGCAGAGCTTGAGAACCGAGAAATTAAACCCCATATCGGTACCTTTCAAAAGAATGCCTGCGACAATGTGAAAGGCCTTAATTACCAAGAGAAAAGGCCCGCTTTCGTTGTCCAGCCGTTTACTGGCTTTATGATCGGGAGGTTCACTCGGTGACTTCAAAAGTTTATCAATTTAGAAAGAGATCTCCCTGCTGAGGCTGCCAAAAACGAAATACTTGTTCTCTTCTCACACGATTCAAAAGGGAGCGTTATCTTCACGTTGCCAAAGAGCACCAAGCCATTCTTCGTGCGGCGAAGCGGGAGAAGACGGAAAAATTCGCACTGAAACTTCGCGAACGGATGTGGAAAATCGAATGGTTGTTCGCAGAAGCGAAAGAGAATCATTGTTTAGACCGCGCAAAATACCGCGGTCGCGCGAACGTTCAGATCCAAGCGTCCATGATCGCAATGGTTCACAACTTAAAACGCCTGGTGGCGAAGGCCGCTTAATCGATTTCTTAAATTCTTGGCTTGCGGCGATCCGGGTTGAAAGAGTCTCGTTTGCCGGATGAAAAAATGAAAGGGGGACCGGAAATTTGCTCCAATCCCGTTCAAAAGCTGGGTTCTTCAACACGCCCTAGGGTTAAAGGCGCAGGGAACTCTTCCCCGAGCGCTCCGCGAAAAGAGAATTCGCCGGGTCGGTGCCTTACAGGAGACTCCGATTTATTGCCGGATGTTGGCGGCGGCGAAGCCGAACCTTCTCGAACTAGTCGAGCGCGGAGAGTTTTTGCCGGACTTGTATTATCGGCTGAATTTTCTCGCGGTAGAAGTTCCGCCACTCCGGGAGCATCGAGAAGACATCCCTTTACTCGTCGAACATTTCAGGAAGAAGGTCGTCGCGGAAACCGGGGCGGAGAAAACCTTTCGCCCGCAAGTACTCAAAACTTTTGAAAGCTACGCGTGGCCGGGAAACGTGGCAGAGCTTGAAGGTTGTGTGAGCCGCCTTCTGACGGATGCTTCGGGTCAGTTTATCGAAAGCTCGCAACTTGATGGCCGTTTCGGCAACGCGATGGAAACGATTAATGAGGTTTTAACTCTTATGGAGTTAGACGCCAGGTACGAACGCGAGCGCAAGAAGCTCATCGAAGACGCGCTTCGCACGACGCGATCACGACGAGGGGCCGCTACACGATTGGGTATAAATGAGAGCACGCTGCGCTCGATTACGGCGAAGGCCGACAGCATAAAGAAAATCTTCGGCGCGTTAAAATAGTGAGTTCTTTGAAAATGAAATACTCATCTGAAGTGGTGGGGCTTATTTGCGAAATATTCCGTCCCTGGAATTTAGATTCGCAAGACGTTTAAATGGCGTCATTGGGTGTTCTGCATAATGAAGTGATCTCACTTTCTCAACGTTTTGATAAACTGCTCCTGCGCGAGCTTGAAGTGAGAGATTAAAGTGACATTATCCGGCGATAGAGTGGTTTGAGCGGTTCGATAATTCTTGAAATACTCTAAGTTAAAGGCGGCAAGTTGCTTTGCCTGCGTGAGTTCTCTCTTAGCGTAATTAATCATGGCTCCTGATCGAGTGACGTCTAAATCGCCGGGAATCCAGAGCTCTATTTTAAAAGAAGCATTCTTCGCAATCTTTATCTGCCGATATTCCTTCACTGATGAATCGACCGATATCGTCCGACTAGAAAGCATCTTGAGCCCCATATCAGAAGCCAAAGCTGCATTCTCGGAAATTTCCATGAAGGTCCCAATCGCGTGGCTTAAAAAAGTCCGGTTCTCGGTTCCACCAGCCTCGGGAATCACCCTATTTTGCTTTACCGATTGGGCGATGGATTCTAAGTTCGTTGCGTGAGTCACCATTTCTTCGAATGATAAGTAGGTGGAGTAAGGAGAGGAGTTCCCGTCTTTTGGTAGGGACAAAGGATTCTTTGAATAAAACGAGAGATTAACAGGCGCCCCTGACATAAAATTTGTCTTCCCGCGACGGCTTGCCTCAAACAGAAAGTGTTCTGATTCGTGCAGCGTGATGTAGTCTGGTTTTCCCGCCACGACGCTTCCTAGTGAGATACAAAGGGAATTCAAATCACGGTCATAGAAACCTCGAGCTTGAATAAGCATCAACAAAAGAGGATCAAAAATTAAGCTCAAAGGCATAATCGACGCTAATTCTTTCGCCTTTTTGTTTAATTCGCTTGAGCCATCCGGGGAAATGACAAATCGGCTCCAGGTAACTCCATAGTTACTGTAAATCTCCGCAAAAATCCCACTCGTAGGATTAGAAACAAGATCGACTTTCACGCCGTTCTTTTTGAAAATCTCTTGTTCCTTTTCCTGCATCTGTTGAATGGTGATCTTCAAGCTTTCCGAAAATCTTTTAAAATCGGCGGAATTCTTGCGAACACTTCGAATAGCTTGAAGCAGGCTTAAGGCGCTAAAGACGTCTTGGTTAACGCCTTCAGCCTGCTTCAAAAGAGAGCTGCAATCGATAGTGCTGTCTTTTGGTGCGCTTCCCTGCGCCGGACTAACTGAGCATATCCCCAGTAAAATCGAAAGAGTGAGGATTAAGCCAAAACTATTAAAAGTCGATTTCAACTTACAAAACATTGGAGCAGTGTAAAATTCCGATGGAGTCGTTAATTTCCAACTGCGTCGTGTAGGCATAAAATTAAATTGGGAACTCATCGATATTTATTCCTGACGACTGTCCGTTGAATTAAGACTCAACCTCTTGTAGAGGTCTTTAAAGTCGACTTATTATATTCTATCAGACGCTTGATTTCGCATTCTAGTAATATTTAAGAACAAGCGATTTCCGGTGAATATGGCTGTTGTCCCGGCAAAATGTATTTTCCTGCCTGCACTAAGTAGAAGTTTTCAAAACGCGGGACAGCGTATCGCACGCAGTGAAATCCGGTGCTTAGTCGTGCCAGCTCGACCGAGTACGCTTCGTATTTCGCTGTAATTAGCTTTCTCTTAAGGACCTCGTACTGTTGCGTGACTGACAAGTCAGCGCATGTTGCATTTTCGCTGAAGAAATTCGCGTCCATCATTTTGCTGCGTTTCAGAATGCTAGATGGATCGGCAACTGCACACCGTTGCAGCTCCGGAAAACGGTAGAAGTTTTCTATGACTTGCTTTTGATTCGCTTTTAAGTGTTCATTTGAAACTTGTAGGGGCTGTAGTGTTTCGAGTACCGCGCGTTCCATTGCGTAAGGAGCATGCAGAGATGTGCCGCATCCACGTGGCTGGAGAGGAAACGGCTGCCTGGTAAATGAGGCAAAAAATGAAGGTACGCCCAGCTCATTGGGTAAGTTGAATATTCTTAGGTTGTCCGCGTAGTCTGTTTCGATCGTGGTCACGACATTTTTAATCTCCGAGGGGAGAGATTGGTTATCGATAAGGAACGGTGTTTTGTCGCCAATGTCCAGGGTAGTTGGCACTAGAAAATGATCCATCAGAAACTTTGAGTAAGCGTGCCTCTCAATTAATTCATTCATTGCATGAATGCTTGCCTCTTCAAATGTGGTTCCGGATGCGGTTCCAGAATCTGAAACCATCCATGAAAGTTTAGAGTAAAAATTTTTATCGATATTAGACGGTCGTTTAGAATAGCGGGGGTCGAGCATGAAAATCGGATAGTGATAATCGTGGCCTGTGGTGAGGCATTTCGCGGTTGCGCAAGGTAAAGGTAGTCTCGCCAGGGACTCATCTATACCTTCCGTGATTCGGTAACGAGCGGGATCGTTCCCGAGTCTTTGGCAGTAGTCGTAGAGTACGAAATGCTCAAGCGCCTCGTAATAAGCACTGACCTTGGATTGGAGGCCCATCCCTTTTCCAAGGCCGAAAAAAGTAACCTGCCGTTTCAAGTCTAAGAGTTGACATTGGTACGTTTGGGGGTGATCCGGCAAACCAAAAAATTTATCTGATACTTCGAGTCCATAGTAACGAATCGTCTCGAGAGCGATGCTCAAACTTTCCTCAACTGAGCGCTCTCGCTCATAGGATTTCATGACAGCACCCGAAGGCCGCGAGCAGTAAGCGGTGTGAAGCGGCCTTCTTTAATCCGGTAAAACGTTTCTAAGCCAAGAATTTTTACCTGAACCACGCTGAGGCCGGTATCGCCGGTAAATAACGTTTCGACCGAAAGAGCGAGTCCATGGCGTTCGAATAACGACTTAAAAAAATCGATCTGGTTGCTTAAGGTGGGCAACGTAAAGTGATCAGGAATATCCATCCAGCTCATTTCGTTGTAACGACCTGCTTTCATAATTGGCAACAAATCGCATCGAAACGCGTCTTGGAAATGCTTTCGTTGTCCTAGAAGATCGAATTGTTTCTTCCGGTGTTCATCAACTTGTTCGCTGTGACGGGCGCGGGCTTGAACCGCTTCGTAAATTGACTGCCGAATGGCTTCAACTTTATTTAGGGACGCACCAAAACCCATCGGTTGAATGAAAGAGGTCTGCTGAGTGAAGGCCGTGAGAAAGGCGGGCACCCCTAAGTCAGTCGTTAACCCTATAATGACGAGAGAGTCGTTAAACTTCGTTTCGACCGCGAGTAGAAGTTTTAAAATCTCGGGCGGAAGCGACACGCGACTAATAAAATGAGGTTTATCCGGAGCTTTTTTAACAAAAGTTCGTAATAAGAATAATGCATATCCATCGCGTTCAACCCATTCACCGATGCCGTGAAGAATCGCTTCCTCCAAATTAGCTCCCGTACCTAATCCCGTCCAGTCGACGTCTGCGGAAACGAGTCCAGTCACTCGATGTTGAATATTCCACTCGAGGGATTCGTAGAGTGCCTTTACCTTTGCTTCTAGCGCCGATTCGGAACTGCCCCCTCCAATGAATGACAGGTCGAGTTGGGTGTCGTTACTGCTGCAGAGAAACGTAAAGGGAATTCCTGGCAGATCGCTTGGGACCTCCGACCAATTCGGTCGAATTTTTTGGAGTTCGGCCTCTTTAAGGCCGATTGCCAGAGACTCTTCTACTGAGTAATAGCGACTCTTTAATGATACTTCCATAGTGAGCCTCTGGCGTTCGAAATCATTGGG
>JACMQW010000058.1 GCA_014376785.1 Oligoflexia bacterium | reverse complement strand
TGGCGAAGGGCGCGCGAGGGTGAAAGGCCTTCTCCGACTTGCCGTCTTTCTTTTCGTAGGGTCGCCCTTTGCCATGGCTCAGGATCAGCCGGAATGGGTTTTTGGGCGAATCCTCGTCGATCAATATGAAGCAGTCGGACCGGGTCGGAATCAACGCGAATCAGAAACGTTGCAATCCGGTCTCACGTTCTTCGGAGGAATCGATCCGGCTCTTTCGGAAACAGTGACAAGCAAATTACTCGTCCGCGGGTCTGCATTTCGCCGGTCGCTTGAAAATCCAAACTCTTTTATTTTTAGAGGCGACGTTCGAGAAGCTTGGGTTGATCATTCCGAAAAAGGTTTTAGTGTTCGTGCGGGTGAAGTCGTCACCGCTTGGGGACGTTCCGATGCAGTGAATCCGACGGATTATCTCACGGCAAAAGATTTTACTTTTCTGTCCTCTTCGGATGACGTTCGCCGCAAAGGGGCTCCCGGCGTGAGAATGTCGCTCACTCCGAATGGCGGAGTTTCTCCTTGGGAAATCACGGTTGCCTGGAATGCGCTCTATCCCCAGTCGAAGCTTCTCATACCGACGTCTGCGATCCCCGCGGGCTTACAAGTAGAAACCGATCCAGAAAATCCTCGGCTCCTCGGTAATCGCCAGGAGTGGGCATTTAAATTAGCTTACCTCGCCCCGTCGTTTGATCTCTCCCTTTCTGCATTTGATGGTCGCACTCATTTCGGGCAATTTATTTGGGACGGCACCTCAGTACGGCTCGCGTATTTACCGGTACGCGCGCTTGGAACAGATTTTTCAGTGACGTTTGATCAATTCGTTCTTCGTGGAGAAAGTGCGTACTTTTTTTACGATGTGGGGAGGGCGGGCGGAGGGAGCCTTTCCCTGACTGAGCCGAATCATTGGGACACGGTCGTCGGCATCGAGCGTCCACTCGGGGAGCGGTTTCGATTGATCGCGCAGCTCCTTTACCGCGTTCACCCTTCTCTCCGGGATTCCCAGGCCTACACTTCCGCGTCTCCGCTGGATACGGCGGTCGTGCGCGGAGTGGGAAAAGCGAATGCGCTCATTCAAAACTATCAGGATCATTCGCGCGTCGGGGCGACGTTCCTTTTTTCCTACACATCGAGCGACGAGATTTGGACGGGAGAATTGGCGGCCATCGGAAACTTCGTGGGCGGTGATTATCTGCTTCGTCCAAAGCTTGGGCGAAAGTTCGGAGAACGCATGCGTTTAGCCGCCGGAGTCGATTACTACGGAGGTCCGACCGACCGTCCTCTCGGCTCTTTGCGAGATTACCGATCGGCAAACTTAGAGGGGAGTCTGACGTTTTGAGTCGGAATCATTCAACTCAGCGCTGCGAAGCTTGCGACATTTTTCAGCCCCTCTGCCTCTGCAATCTATCGCCCAGGCTACAGCTCGCCACTCGAGTGGTGGTTTTCATGCATTACCGTGAGCTTTCTCTTACGACGAATACCGCTAGACTCGCCAAGCTTGCGCTCACGAATTGCGAAATCAGAGTTCGCGGTTTGCGCGGAGAGCCGGTGGATGGAAAAGACATCGTATCGGATACTCATTGTCTCCCGCTCTTACTTTACCCGTCCGAAGATTCAGAAGTTCTCTCGACCAAGCATCGCGATGCCGCCAGAGCAGCCGGAAAAAAGATTGTTCTGATCGTTCCAGATGGAAATTGGCGGCAGGGCAGCAAAGGTGCAAAGCGGACCCCAGGGCTTGAACACGTCCAGTGTGTGCGCCTCCCACCGGGAGAGAATTCGGAATACCGATTGCGAACAGCCCCTCGGGCGGATTATCTTTCCACATTCGAAGCCATTGCGAGGGCGGTTGGGATTTTGGAAGGCAAAGATGTGGAAGATCGACTGATGGTGTACTTCCGGATAAAAATTGATCGGATGCTCTGGGCTCGGGGCTTGATGCCAACCGACGAAGTGAGGGGCGGGGTGCCTCCCGCCGCAATCGAATCGTTTTTCATCGCGGGCGCGAAGGGCAGTCAGAAAAAAACCAACGGTGAATCGATATGAAAGTCTCTGAAAAAGCAGCGTTGGAATTTTCGGAACTGGACGAAGTCTCGGAGCGAGTGGGCGACTTTATCCAGTACTGGGGGTTTAAGCGCATTCACGGAAAAATTTGGACCCACCTTTTTTTATCCGATGTGCCTCTCGATGCCACCACGTTGGTGAAGCGGCTTGGGGTTTCGAAGGCCCTGGTGAGCTTTTCGATCCATGACTTGCTCGCCTATAACGTCATTCGCGAAGTGGCGAGAGGCCGCGGGCGGACTGTTCTCTATGATGCGAATCCCGACGTCACCACGGTTATTCTAGGCGTCCTAAGGTTGCGTGAGAGAAAGATGCTGACTCAAGTAGCGGGGTCGCTAGCAAAGCTCGAGGGCACAAGCGCGGATCGTCGCCTATCGATGAAAATCGGTGCTGAGAAAATGCGGAAGATGAACTCCATGGTGAGTTCCGCCGAGCATCTGATGGATTTCATCAACTCGGCGGGAAGCGATCAGAAAGACCTTTTTAATATGTTGCTGTCGAGTATTCCCCAGGCTGAATGACTGTTCGATCGTCATTCACCGATTTATCAGCTAGAGGCAACCGCGCGAGTGACTTCACGGACTCGGCTTAAGGCATTCTTCGTCAGAGTGTCTAGATCTTGTTTTTCTTCATCTGCGAAAGCGGAGTAGATTGCTACGTATCGCTTCATGACAGCTTGAACATAATCCTTCGGCATCCGGTCATCGGCTACGATTTGGCGAACCCGGCGAGCTCCCATATTGTAAGCGGAAATGTAGAGGCGGCTGTGACTTTCGAATTGGTCACGGAGCACGGACATAAATGCAATTCCGATCCGCACGTTTTCTACCGGATTTAATAAAGACTTCTCGCCTTTGTATTTCAATTTCATTTTCTTTGCGATCCAAGCAGCAGTGACCGGCTTGATTTGCATGAGGCCGATTTCCGTGTGCCCGCCCCGCATTTCAGGATTGAAGCCGGATTCGTTTTGGATCACCGCTAAGATGAACACGGGATCAAATCCATATTTGTCGGCTTCGTGAATGATCGCGGATGATAGGGTGCGAGCTTTTTTCGAGTGCTTGGTAGGGAGCCATTCGGCGGTCATTCGGTCGATGAAGTCAGAGATATCACCGACTGACTCTGCTTTGCGAGCAGCGCTATGTCGGTAGTTCCGTCCACCGAGAAGCTCTTTTGCATGAGCGATGCGGGCTTTGTTTGAAGCTTTAGAAGCGTCTGCTACGGAAGGAATCCCTCCGATTGCCACAACCACCATCACCGTTTTAATAATGAATTTAAGCGTTCCCATACGACTAGATACTTCAAGAGGTGCGCCAGGTTTTTCCCCGCTAAGTAGGCGAAAACCCCGGGGGTCTTTTCTGACCCTCTGAACAAAGAACAGTCGTTAGTCAGGTTTCGCCCGAGCGTCTTCTTCATCCCTGAGTCAAACGTGACCCACGCTTCGTTTCATGAGAGCGTCTCATTCGATATGAGAAGAGAAGGAGCAGAGATGAAGTCGGGCTGGATCGATGCGCACATTCATCTGACGGATGAGCGGATGCGAGCCACACTCGATCAAACGCTGGCGGAAGCAGCGAACGCCGGCATTCAGCATTATGTTCTGGGAGGAATCGAACCTTCAGAGTGGGAAAAACAAAAAGAACTCGCGCGAAATTATCCGGGTCGCATCTTTCCTTCGTTTGGCCTTCATCCTTGGTGGGTGGCTCGCGCATCATTATCGGAGTGTGACCGGGCGCTGGAGTGTTTACTCCGCGAGGTGAAGCCGGTCGGCCGCGCCTGCACGGCGATTGGAGAGACTGGGCTCGACTTCCATCCGAACCTCCCTGCGGAATCGCACGACACTCAGCGGAGATTATTCCGGGCTCAGATTCGGATCGCCTTGGATGCAAATCTGCCGCTGGTCCTCCATGTCGTCCGCGCTCATCCCGATGCGCTTCAGATCCTCAAAGATGAATTACGCGACGCATTAAAAGTGGGATATACGGGAATCATCCATTCTTTCTCAGGGGATTTAGCCACCGCCCGCGCCTACCTTGCGCTCGGACTGGTTCCGTCGATTTCTTCTCCGGTAATCACGAGAGAAAAGGGAAGAGCGTTTGAAAACCTGGTGCAGACCGTGGTAACGCTCTCGGCCACAGAGTTTGTTTTAGAGACGGATGCTCCCGACCAGCCGCCCGCAGGAGAGCCGGGTCCTAACCAACCTTTGCAGCTCATTCGACTCGCCGAGAGAATCGGCAAGTTGCGCGGGGAAACAGCCGACGCTGTTTTGAATCAATCGACTAAAAATCTCCGACGAATTTTTTCTTTGGCACCCGCCACTGAAGAATAAAGAGAAGGATTCCATGATCACTCCTGAATCTCGTATCCCTGTCGATCGCGACTGGACCGACGCCGAACTCGAAAATTACAAACTCCATCGCCGGTTTGACCGAATCGGACGCCTCGTCGGAGATGCAGCGATGAAGAAGCTCATGGGATCTCACGTGATGGTCGTCGGCCTGGGCGGGGTCGGTTCTTGGGCGGCCGAAATGTTGGCTCGGTCGGGAGTCGGCACCCTCACGCTCGTTGATTTCGACGAAGTCTGCATCACAAACTTCAATCGCCAACTTCACGCCCTCCAAGGCGCGGTCGGAACCCAGAAGGTGACTGCGGTCGCCGAGCGACTGGCAAAAATTAATCCGGCCTTGAAGATCGTCCCGGTTCTGAAATTTTTTAACCGTGATTCCCAAGAAGAAATTTTCGCAGGCCAAGGTGACGTTGGAGTTCCCGATTTCGTGATTGATGCCATCGACAGCATCACCCCAAAGTGCATGCTGCTTGCTCACTGCCAACAAAACGGAATTCCCATCGTGACCTCCACGGGCTCCTCCGGAAAACTCGATCCGACCCGAGTCGAAATTCTGGATCTCGCAAAAACGGAAGTGGATCCTCTCGCTCGCGCCGTTCGTCGTATCCTTCGCGAACAGTACGGCTTCCCAGCGAAAGGCGTTTTCGGTATTCCTTCGGTCTTCAGCGGAGAGGCGCCGATTATGCCTTCCGAACTGAAATACGATAATGGAAAAGGATTCAAATGCGTCTGTCCCCAGGGCGATAATACTTTCTTCCAATGCGATAATCGCAACATCATCATGGGCTCCGCAGGGTTTGTGACTTCTGCGTTTGGAATGGCCGCCGCAAGTTATGTGGTTCGTTGTCTGATCGGGGCGGAGACGCATCCGTTTAAAGTGGCAAAGCAGTCCAGTTCGCGGTGCGCGAACCTCCTCGCCGAGGGAGGCGCGAACCTCCTCGCTGGTGAGTCCAGTTCGCTTGAGGCGAACCTCCTAACCCGGTCATGAGTCGTTTAAACTTCCAGCTTGAACATACGGCGAAAGGTTCCCAGGCGCGTGCGGGTCGATTCCGAACGTTGCACAATGAGGTCTTAACTCCGCTGTTTATGCCGGTCGGGACGATCGCGACGGTTCGTGCCCAAAAAACGGAAACGCTTTTTGATTCAGGATCGCAGATCTTACTCGCAAATACTTACCATCTCATTCAACGCCCCGGCCTCGATGTGATGGAAAGCTTTGGCGGCATCCATGACTTCATGAAATGGAAACGCTCGGTTCTGACCGACTCGGGAGGTTACCAAATTTTCTCTCTCCCGAAGCTTCGCGAGATGAAAGAAGAGGGCGCCTGGTTCAAATCGCCGATCGATGGTCAGTCGATCCACCTTTCACCGGAAGCATCGATCACCGCACAGAAGTCCATCGGATCAGACATCATGATGGTGCTGGACGAATGCATCGACTCCACCTCGCCTAAAGAGCGTGCGGTGGCGGCGATGGAACGTACGCATCGCTGGGCAAAACGTTCTTTCGATGCCCGCGGCGATCATCCCGCGGCGCTGTTTGGGATTGTCCAGGGAGCTTGTTTCGAAGACCTTCGGCGCGAATCGGCGGAAACCTTGCGCGAGATTCCATTCGACGGAATGGCGATCGGTGGCCTTGCCGTGGGTGAGGGCCGAGAAGAGCGCGAGCGCATTGTCGGCGCAACAACTCTGCACATGCCGACCCACCTCCCGCGTTACCTTATGGGAGTGGGGACGCCGATCGATCTTCTCGAGGCGGTTCACCGTGGAGTGGACATGTTCGATTGCATTCTTCCTACCGCGTTCGCTCAGCAGGGGATGGGGTTTACTTCGAAGGGTCGAATCATTCTTCGCCGTGGGATTTACCGCATGCAGAAGGGCCCGCTGGACGAAAACTGTGATTGTCCGACTTGTTCCGTTTACGACCGCGGCTACCTCCAGCACCTCATTCGTTCGCGAGAGATTTTAGGTTGGAATCTCATCGGTCAGCATAACCTTTATTTTTATCACCGGATGATGCGTGAAATGCGCGAAGCGATCTTCGAAAACCGCTTTGTCGAGTATTACGATCAGTGGAAGAATGTCCTGGCCGCCGATGATCTAGAAAATCCGATCAAACGTCCGAAGCCCCAGAAAGTGAAGAAAGCGTTTCCACGCGAGCTCGGCGATTACCGCATTCATGAATCGGTGAACGGGGAATTTTCCAGCATTCAACAAATCTCATCCGGCGAGATCATGCATTCGGTTACAGATCCGATTGAGGAAGCAAAACGCCTTTACGTCGACCAACTCGACGTCGCATCGCGACTAGAGCGTTCGGGCGAGCGTGGCGAACCGTTCGTGATTTGGGATGTGGGGATGGGAGCGGCGACGAACGCGATGGCGATTCTTCATGCGGCCGAGAAGCACCTCTCGACTGCTTCACCGCGCGCGCAGGTCATCATCGAAAGTTTTGAACGCGATCTTGATTCTTTCAAGCTCGCACTCATGCATCCTTACCGGTTTCGTTACCTCCAGCATCCCGCACCTTTTGCTTTCGCAGAAAAAAGTTATTGGGAGTCACCCGACCGCAGGATCATCTGGCGCCTGAGGCCTGGTGATTTTTCAGAGCAATTCGTGAGCGCAGAAGTCCCGCACGTGATTCTCTACGATCCTTTTTCTTTCAAGATTGATTCTCCACTTTGGGAAAAGGAAATCTTCGAACGACTGAATCGGGTTTGCAATCGAGAGGGCGCACCCGTTCAAACGGAGCTTTTCACTTATTCAAATTCGACGCTCATAAGAGCGCGGCTCCTCGCTGCGGGGTGGTATGTCGCGCGCGGGGTAGGCACGGGGCCGAAATCAGACACGACCATCGCGACGAATTTGCAAACGGGAGATCACGATTGGCTCGATGCAACTTGGCTGGGGCGTTGGGAGCGCAGTGGGGCTCGAGACGAAAACTTAGATCCTCTCGTTTTTTCGCACGCTCAATTTGCTGCTTTTAAATCCACTGTCACTTCGACCCAGTCGGAATGATTACGAATCACATCGCTCCAAACGCAGGGCTCAAACCCAACCTTCATGGGCACGAGAAAAAGAAGTCCCTTTTTATCCGCGAGTGCGATCGGGACGTTTGGGTCGCTACCGAATAACGGACTGATCCCCTTGTTTTGCCATTTTTCTCGAAGAGCGGTAGTAAGCACTTTAAACTTTGCGGCTTCGATGGTGACTCGTCCAGGTCCGCGCCTGAGTCCAAATGCATCGCCCAATATTTCTGCGAATTGATCGAGTGATTTCACTCTGCGTGATTCCGGGAATTCGGTAGACGCAATCCGGTACGACTCTTTCATGGTGGAGTGGAAAGATTCCCCGGCGGGAGTCCGGGTTCCCCGAAGCATGCGTCCGTAGAGATTGCTCACGAGAAAGTTTTGGGGCCAGCCGGATACGAGCGTGTGGTAGCCACCTGCTCGCAAAAACGAGTAGAGCCGATCACGCGCAAAGAGAAACACCTGCATGGGCAGTCCCTTGTTGCTTTGATTTGGGTGGAGCGAATCATATGAACCGGCGAGTGGATTTTCGAGAGTCAGCCCATCCATCTTAATTTTTCCGGAGACGGAAGTGGACTTGAGCTCGAAAATAACGACTTCCGTGCGGTGCGGTTCATTTTCAGCGTAAATGAGGAACGTCGTGCCGTCCGGGATGGTTTTCTTGATGTCGAGTCCGAGGGTCCAGCCTTGGTCGCGAAGTTCCCGAACGAATGAAGCGGGTAGAAAAGAATCGGGGGTCAAACCCACTCCGAGCTTCGGATCGAGAATCGTCCAAGGAGCGAAGTCGGATTTTTGCTCGGTTTCCGGTTTTACCAAATTGCGGGAGCAGCCCGCGACCGGCGAAGCCCAAGCTGGAAGCGCCGAATGAAAGCAGACTAGTACGAGAAATACCAACCACCCCGTGAATCGAGTCATGGGTAGAGGTTAGCGGCTACTCCCGAGCTAGCAAGGAGGATTTAAGGATGCGCGTGGGGAATCTTAGTCTCTATCTTAAAAGAGCGCTGAATCTGAATCATATCCGTTAGATCAGAGTCCTTCTGAGGGCATGAAAAATCGCCGGCCGCAGTTTTACCGCCCTTAAAATCTCCCGTGACCAGGAGCGTGCCTTCGAATTTCGTTAAATCGCGAACGATGGCATACGCCTTTATTTTGCCGTCAGCAGTGGCAAGGGTAACCAGCTCACCTACCGACCCTTCTCGCAGTTTAGCCGCGAGGTGAAATTTCTCGCCGTAAAGGTTCGTGAAGTCGACTGCCCAGATGGAAAAGTATTCGCCGTCCGATACCGTGACATCGATTTTCTCTTCGAAAAATGCGTTGGAATCAGACTTGATTTTACAAGTCTCCAAATGATCCGAAGAAGCAAATGAACTGAGTGGAAGAATCGACAGAGCGAAGATCACCAGCGAGGAATTTTTCATTGCGGCTAAATAACGCACAGAGTCTTAACGGTCAATGCCGATTTCCCTAACTCGAAACCGCGCCGAACTAGCCGTAATACCGCGAATGCAGGCGGCCAAGGATATCGGGTTGAGGGATTTCCGCGAATGGGGAAGGCGCAGGATGCGCTCCCTAAAGGGTCCCGAGCGCACGATGCGCGTTGAGCGGCAAACCCTCAACCCGATATCTTTGGCCTCTTCACAATCCGAGGTGATCGAAAACCTTCTCCACCACCAAGTAAGGATCGATCCAGCTCTGAGCATCCGGAGACAAAGTAAAAACGGCCGAGTTCATGCCGCGTTTCGCGCGGGCCTTCTCACCGAGAAATTTCTTAAAGGTCTCGAGGTGCTTTTTCTGCCAAGCCAGGTTCGTCACTTCGATGAAGGCATCATCCAGTCGAAGAGCACGTTTCACCGCGTGCACACCCGCTTCGCGCGGGAGGGATGGCATCCATTCCGGGAGCCACTGGCTGAGTGCCCGATCGACCTTGGTTGCATCAAAGGGCTCAAGCGCCAGGTAGGTCGTGCGGATCGCGATGTGAAGGTAGTTGCGCCTTTCCCGCGCCGATTCGAACTGGGCGTAGCTGCCCGGATCGTAAATCGTTCCGGAGAGGTAACCAAACGAAGAGAGTTCGGGTCCGAGTTCATCCCCGAGCGCCATGTCGATACCGACCACGACCGCTTCGATAAAATTTAAATACCGACGCAAGTCTTCAGGCTTCCGCGTTCGGGGTAACGGAAGAATCTGCCAGAGGATTCGGTGGGTCTGCTCGTGGAAAACCGAAGTCGAGTAACTCACGATGCGGAGTAAACCCTCATCGTTTTTCTTCTCGGCATCGTCGGTGGCCATCCAGAAAAGTTCGTCTTCGGTCGGACTGTATTGAATGCGGTTTTCAAGCAAGATCGCCGAAGAAAGACTCCGGGGCGAAGAGGAAAGCCTGGCTTGGAACTCTCCGTCTGCTTCCAAAAAAAGCTCGCGTGATTTCCGGTAGAGCGAACTCTGCGCGAGGAAAAAAGCATCGAAGGCTTGTCCAGCTAATGGAGAAATCTTCTTCGCTCGAGGTGGAAGTTTTTCTAGTGAGGCACGAGCTTTTAAGAAAAGTGCGATATTTGCGCGAAGCGCTTTCGCCTGAGGTTTTGATTGCCAAGGCGCGAGCTTCATCAACTTCGCGAACGCAGCGAGTTTCTTACTTTGCATGAGGTCTCCGAAATGAGAATGCGTCTTAGCGCTTTAACGTTCCTTTTAGTCCGGCGAGCGACGCAAAAGGGTTATTCTTGAACGTTTCCTTCGGCGCAAAGTTTCCGCCACCCGAGTAGGGGGCCTTTGCTGGAGAGGGGGATCCTTCACCCCGAGGCTTCACTGAAAGTGCGGCACCGGTAGGAACGGGTGGATTAAACGGACGTGCCGGAGCATCCCGTTTAGGACCACGGCCTTCTCCTCTGGTTCCTACACTGCGATCGCCTGCACCGCGATCTCCCGCGCCTCCACGGTTTCCTGGATTCGCCCGTCCGCCGCCGCGATTCCCACCGCGACCGCCCCGTCCGCCGCCCTCGCGGGCTCCGGTTTCTTCACGCGCTTCTTTTTTCGGAGCACTGCCACCAAGTGCGGCATCGCCCTTCATCGTGAGCGCGATTTGATTCTTCTCGCGGTTCACTTCCATCACTTTCACGGTGACGCGGTCGCCGGGACTGACCACATCATGCGGATCTTTCACAAAAACGTTCGAAAGTTGGGAGATGTGCACTAGTCCGTCTTGGTGGACGCCGATGTCGACGAAGGCACCAAAGTTCGTAACGTTCGTGACGATCCCTGGGCAAATCATATTTGGCTGAAGGTCTTTCACTTCGAAAATGTCATCGCGGTATGAGAAAGGAACGAACGCATCCCTTGGATCGCGTCCCGGCTTTTCAAGTTCTTTCAAGACGTCATCGAAAGTGAATTCACCCAGTTTCTCTTTCAGCGAGAGAGAGAGGTCTTTGGACGCGCGAATCGCGCGAACGCCATCGCTACCCATAATTTCACGGATGGATTTTCCGAGTTTCTCCGCCGCGTTCTGCAGATCGGAGTAACGCTCCGGATGGACGCTCGTGTTATCGAGCGGATTTTCTGATTCTGGAATGCGAAGAAATCCTGCTGCTTGTTCGAAAGTTTTATTCGAAAAGCGAGAGACCTCAAGGAGATCTTGCCTGGATTTAAAGAGCCCTTTTGCCGAGCGGTAATCCACGATCCCTTGAGCAAGACCGGGCCCGATTCCGGAGACCCGGGAGAGCAAGTACTTCGAAGCGGTGTTCAAGTTCACGCCCACGCTGTTCACGCAGGTGTCGACCACGAGTTCGAGGGACTTTTTCAATCCATTCGGAGAAACGTCATGCTGGTATTGGCCCACGCCGATTGCCTTCGGCTCGACTTTCACCAACTCGGCGAGTGGATCTTGGAGCCTGCGGGCAATCGAGATTGCTCCGCGAATCGTGAGATCGAGTTCCGGGAACTCTTCCCGGGCGACTTCGCTGGCTGAGTAAACGGATGCGCCCGATTCGCTCACCATGACGACAGGAATGTCGACCGCATTTTCTTTTACGATTTGGCGTAAGAAGGCTTCGGTTTCTCGTCCCGCAGTGCCGTTACCCACGGCGATCGCCCGAACATCGCCCATTTTCAGGATGGTGCTGAGCAGTTCTTTTGCTTTCTTTTTTCCATCTTCCGTTTGCAAGTGAATCACGGTGTCGCCGACGAACTTGCCGGTTTCGTTCACGACGGCAAGCTTACAGCCCGTCCGAATGCCCGGATCGACGCCCAGTACCGCCTTCGGTCCGAAAGGAGAGGCGAGGAGTAATTTTTTCACGTTTTCTGCGAATACGTTAATTGCGGTTTCGTCCGCGACGTCTTTCATCGACTTGTGCGCTTCGTTCTCAATTGCGGGAAGGACGTGAGCTTTGTAGGCGAGGCGTGCCGCCTTCATCAGAATGTCGACGCCCGGAGCCTCCGCTTTATCGCGAACGGAACAAGCCGCATTTTCGAAAATGCGCTGGAGTTCGACTTCGAAAGGATCCGGTTCGCCTTCCTTCGTCTCCGTGTTTTGGGGTCCCGCGATTCCGATCGAAAGTTCTTCTTCCATCCATCCTCGACGGATCGCCAAGTAGCGGTGGGAGTTTTCCGGACGACTCAAATTAGTCAGGGGTTCTTGATAAGAGAAATAGGTTTCGTATTTCGAGTTCGGTTTCGCTTTTGCGGCCTTGGAGGTCTTCAGTGTTCCTTCCGCAAAAACTTTTTCGCGGACTTTCTGACGGAGGTCGGCCCGCTCAGAAAGGCGTTCGACTAAGATATCTTGGGCTCCTTGGATGCATTTTTCTGCATCCGGAAATCCTTTTTCTTCGTTGCGAAAGGTAAACGCCCAAATGTCGAGGGTCTGTCCGGCTTCAGGTTTCAAGTCGCCATGGCCCGTATCCCAGATCCAATCCGCGAGCGGCTGGAGCCCCGCTTCTTTCGCGAGGGTGGCTTTGGATTTTTTCTTCACTTTATAAGGAAGGTACAAATCTTCAAGCAAAGTGGTTTGGAACGTCGAAAGGATTTTCGTTTTTAACTCGTCAGTGAGTTTTCCTTGTTTTTCGATCTCGCCGACGATGAACGATTGGCGATGGGTGACGGTGTCCCAAGTTTCTTTTGCTTCGATGACCTTTTGAATTTGGACTTCGTCGAGCCCTCCCGTCGCTTCCTTTCGGTAGCGCGCAATGAAGGGAAGGGTCGCACCTTCGGCCGTCATCGTGAGAACCGCATCTGCGGATTTGAGAGAAACACCGGGCAACTGAGACTGGATCCAAGTTTGTAGATTCATACGTTAAGTCCCCTGAATCTAAAGGACCGAGCACCGCATCTCAAAGCAGAAAAGACGGGGTAATGGCACCTGAAACCGAGATTCGTCATTCTGAAGCTATTGTGACGCATGGAACTATGCGAGGATAAGGCCGTGAACGATGAAAAGACCCCAAATTCGAACCCATCCGAACTTCGCGACCGTGCGCCCGGGGTGGACACTTACATCGATCCGGACTCGGGATTCACCGTCTTTACGCGAGAATTTCATGAACGTCGCGGACGGTGTTGTCAGTCGAGGTGTCGACACTGCCCGTACGGATTTAATCCGGATGCGATTCCCACGCCGGAGTGGGTAAACTCTGGAGAAAAGAGGTAACAATGCGCGTCCTTTCACTCATCGCATCGAGCACGGAGATGGTCGCAGCCCTGGGTGGCGAAAGTTTGCTCGTGGGGCGTTCTCACGAATGTGATTTTCCGCTGACCGTAAAACTCTTACCCCAAGTGACAAAACCAGCTTTTGAAACTGGTGGGACCTCCGCGGAAATCGATGCGGAAGTGAAGCGACGCTTGCGCGATGCTCTTTCGATTTACGAAGTCGACCGAGAAAAGCTCGCCGAATTAAACCCCGATGTGATTCTGACCCAAACCCAGTGCGAAGTCTGCGCGGTGAGTTTGAAAGATGTCGAAGCCGCTCTCGAAGGATCGACCGGTAAACCCGTAAAGGTCGTTTCGCTGCAGCCAAATTCTTTAGCCGATATTTTCGACGACATCCGGCGGGTGGGCCGCGCGATCGGGAAAGAGGCGCAGGGAGATTGCTATGCTGCTGAACTGCGAGGGAAAATCAGCGCCGTTTCTCGCGTCGCTCGTCGTGTGCTCGGTCAGGCACCGAAACCGAAAGTCGCAATCATCGAATGGATCGACCCGTTGATGGCCGCCGGGAACTGGATGCCTGAGTTAGTCGACCTCGCCCAAGGCGAGAATCTCTTCGGTGAGGCAGGAAAACATTCCCCGTGGATGAAGATGGAAGAACTCGTCAAAAAAGATCCCGACGTCGTGATCATCTCGCCCTGTGGATTTGATCTCGCGCGGACGAAAAAGGAATTGCACCTTTTAACGGAAAATCCTCTTTTTAGATCCCTTCGCGCTTTCCGAGAGGGCCGAGTCGCGATCGCGGATGGAAATGCTTACTTTAACCGCCCCGGACCGCGCACCCTTCAGGCGCTCGAAATCATCGCCGAGATTCTTTACCCCGGCGCGTTTGATTTTGAGAGACCGCTGCTTCTGGACGGGTCACGCGGATTTGAATGGGTTTCTCAAAAGTGAAAAAGCGGTTCATCAGGTGTTGGAATCGTCGTTGCGTCGAAAGACACGCCCTGGGCAGCGTTCCACTCTTCGGTGCGGTAGAGAGAGTCCGGATTACCCCGTGACTCCAACCTCATTTTTTCTACCCA
The DNA here is from genome assembly GCA_014376785.1 of Oligoflexia bacterium. Classification (GTDB taxonomy): domain Bacteria; phylum Bdellovibrionota; class UBA1018; order UBA1018; family UBA1018; genus JACMQW01. Next base: position 8,798 of record JACMQW010000058.1, on the reverse strand, counting down.
CTGGTGCATGAGGTCTGGATCGAAAAGCGATCCCACTTCATGTGTCTCTGCCACGTTTGCCCACTTCCCTGCGCGGATGAGGCCCGGGAAAAAGACGCGCCGACCTTTTCCGATTCCTGGACCGCCAATGAGCGCATCGGGGACGAGGAAATTCCGCAGCCAAAACGATTCTAGATTTTTCGTGAACAGGCCCGCAATTTCCAAAAAACTGACGGCAAACGCGGAACAACCCGATCCCTCACCAAAGCGAGGCCGGTTATTCATTCCATAAAAAGCGTCGTATCCAAGTTCACCAAATTCTCTCGCATAGTGTTCAAGCCGAGAATGGGTATTCTCGTTCAGTTGGATGCGCAGGTAGGATAGTTTGCCTTTCTTCCAGGACCGAGCTTCCAACTCCGGTGCGAGATCAGCCTCTGTTTCCAGTTTGCCACGAAAATTGTGAAATAGAATTCCAAAACCATAGGCGCTTGAAAGGACCTCTCGCTGGCCTTCCCGCACATCTGCCTGAGTCATGCCGGTCAGGATCGTTTTTTCGGGTGAAATGAGCATCACGCCCACGTGTCCGATGCTCCGTGACCGTCGTCTTAATTTTGCCCAGGCGGTACTGAGCGCCAGTGATCGAGGAGAATTCCAGCGTAGACCCGCCGATGGGTAGAAAAAAAGAACCAACTCAAAGGGATGCCGATTTGGAAAAGAAATGTTCATGTCTTGCAGCTTGGGCTTTCGCTATACTGAGAGAATGCGACCCCTTTTATCCTTCATTTTCATCTTATGCTTAACCCTGTCGAGTGCAAAGCACGCATGCGCCCTTTCGATCGATCTTCACTCGCATCTTTTTATGCAGGAAGGAGTAGGTCCGCTTTTAAAAGGTAGATTCGAAGATCCTGCGGGTGCGGCGGATTCAAGCAGCCGTTTTCGGACGAAGATGACGAAAGCTTCACTCGACGCAAGCGGACTGCGGCTCATCGTGCTGTCTTTCTATGCTCACCCGGTGCTGACTTTGGGTCGAGTAAAGGAAGCGTTGGTAAGTGAGATCGCGGATGCAGAAAAATTTGTGGCTGCGAACCCCAGTTGGGTGATTGCGAGTGAACCGAAGGAAGCGCGCGCGGCGCTTGCAGCGGGAAAACGTGTCTTCGTCTTCTCCATCGAAACGGCGGGTGGAGTTTTAGAAAGCGACGAAGACCAAGAATTCTTCATCACGCGTAAAAAAGTAAGGCTCGTGACTTTCATGCACCTTTCTCCGGACGCTCTCGGGCGAGGGGTTGCACTTTGGCCGGGCGTGGGTTTTTTCAATGCGCCGCTTGAGTACTTTCAGGCATGGTGGAAACGCTCGAAAGATGGCTCGACTGATGCTTGGGTAAATCCCTATGGGCTGAGCGATAAAGGCAAGCGCGTCCTCAGTCAGCTCGTGAAAAGACACGTTTGGATTGATCTAGCCCACGCCTCCGATCACGCCGTTCGCGATATGATTCCGATTCTCGATCTCGCGGGCCAGCCCTCGCTCATCACGCACACGAAACTTCGTGAGTTCGCCCGAAATGAACGGACTGTTCCGACGTTTATCCTCGAGCGTCTCGCCCGTACGCGCGGAGTGCTTGGGCTCATTCCGACGGACGACATGACGGAACCCTTCAGTGGAGCGCAGGCGGAGAAGCGCGGACTTTTAGGGGACTGCCGGCGAGGCATTCGAGCGTATGCGGAGGAATGGCTGCGAGCGCGTGAAGTGATTGGCTTTCCGGAGGGAGTCGCGCTGGGCAGCGATTTTAATGCCCCTCTTCGAGGACTCAGCGGCGGGTGTGAGACGGCGGCGTCGGACGACGTCGTCTTTTCCCAGAATGGTTTTTACCGCGGCGATGATCTCCCAAAACTCTCGCACGCGATGCGACTGCTCGGAGTGGATTCACCCGATAAATCCGAAGCAGCACTTCAACACTTTCTCGATGCGTGGAGGGCGGTTCGGTAGTGCCTAGAGAAGTTCCAGGCAAAGCGACGCGATGATCGTCGGCACGAGCGCGGCTTGAAGAAGTTTTCCCGGTTGGATGCCCTTCGGACCAAAAAATGATTTTAAAATACCGTATCCCGCTGGATTCGGTGCGTTTGCAATGACGGTGAGGCCGCCCCCGCTTACTGCGCCTGCAACGAGCGCGACTTTCAGTGAGGGCGCAAGGTTTGGAACCTGCGCACCCAGGAACGTGAGAGCGGCGTTGTCGGTAAACGCGGTGAGAGCCGTCGCACCGAAATAGAGCGGGTATTGTGAGAGCGATTGGATGAGGGGGCTGATCCACCAAGATTGCGGTTTGCCTAGCACCACCAAGCCCGCGAGGAAAAATCCAACGAGCAAGGATTCACGAAGCTGGAGGGGTTCTTGGTGCGGTTCGGTGACCGTCATTACTCCGATAAACAGCAGAAAAATACCCATGAAAAATGTGATGTAATGGGCGGTTAAAACGATGAGAGCCAGAAACACGAGGTGAATGATGGTAATGGCGGCGGAGGTGCGCGTTCGTGAATCCGAATCAGCAGGTTTTATCGGATTGCTGGGCAAGGATTTCAGTTCTTTCCTGAGCAAAGTGAGGGTGAAGGCAGAATTAATCACCACCGCGATCGCGGCTTTGTATCCGAAGTTAAAAAACATGAAAGGGGTGTCCCATCCCCAGGTTTTCGCAACCATAACGACCGGGGGGGCTGCAAAGTGCGTCAATACTCCTCCAATGGAGATATTCACAAAAAGCAGTGCGATCGTCTTGTATTTGAAACGTTCTGAAACAGACTTTGTGAAAAATCGTTCGCGCAGGATAAGCGCACAAACGGTCATCGCCGCCGGTTCTGTTATGAGACTGCCCAGAAGAGGTCCCAGAATCAAAGTCACCAGAAAAAAGGCTTCGTTTTGGCCGATAAAGGGTACCGCGCGAGCGACGCCCCGAGATGCGGTATCTATTCCTCTCTCAGCAAGTTCCCGAATGGATTTCGTGGCGGCCACCGCCATGATCACGAAAACGAATGCTGCCTCCGTGAAATCGATTTTCTCGACGTAGGCAATGGCGCTGTCGGGGCCAGTCACGACGAAAATAGAAAGGATGAAAACGGCTGCCCATAATCCAAACACCACTTCGACCTCTCCGAGCAAGTGGTAGAAGTTCGAACGAAGACCAGTCGATTCGTGCGCTTTTTCTGAAAATTTCGCCGCTAGGAACGTGTGAATGAGGGCGACTGCGAATAAAATGGAAGCGACGATTTCTAAAGAATGAGGCATTGCGAGATTTTAGATGGAATCGTGCTAGAAGGAAACCACACGTATGATCTTACCGAAAAGAATTCTCTTCATAGGCACGGTCTTTCCAGAACCCATCTCTTCTGCAGCAGGCTTGCGTACGCTTTCTCTTCTGAAAGATTTTTTATCCAGAGGGGACCGAGTCTTATTTACCTCTCCCTCGGACCGGAACGCATTTTCGGATGCGCTTCGCGAAATGGGCATCGAGACCGTGAAGATCGGTCCGAATGATTCGGCTTTTGATACCCTGGTGCGAGAGTTTCTTCCTGACGTGGTGGTCTTCGATCGTTTCATGTTGGAAGAACAATTTGGATGGCGAGTGGCTGAAAATGCGCCGCACGCTCTCAGGGTACTCGATACGATTGATCTCCATTTTCTCAGACGAGTCCGCGGGGAGTGGCTGAATGACGCGCTAAAGACACATCGGCTTCCGGAGGGATCCAGTATTCCGAGTGAAGAATTGAAACGGATTTATTCTTCGCTCGAGGGAATCGAAACCGACGATAGTTTGCGGGAGCTCGCCGCGATTTATCGCTGTGATTTGAGTTTGATTGTTTCCACCTTCGAAGAGCGCCTCTTGGCCGAACGGTTTTCGGTTTCTTCCGAACTTTTTCTGGGCTTGGGATTTTCGTATCCGCAGGTTTCCTCGGCCGTTGGTGTGGAAAACTCTGAGGAGAACCAGACCCATAGCAAGCGCAAACACTTCGTCTCGATCGGTAACTTTCGCCACGCACCGAACCGAGACTCTGCTTTTTGGCTTGCTCGGGTTCTCTGGCCGCAGATTCGAGATCTTTTAGCTATAAGTGGAGATTCAGAAACAGAGCTTCACCTCTACGGTGCATATCCGCCGAAAGAAATCATGGCCCTCGATTCACCCAAAAACCGATTCCGTGTTTTCGGCCCGGCGGATGACGCTATTCGTACGCTCGAAAAATACCGTGTACTCCTCGCACCGATTCGTTTCGGTGCTGGGATTAAGGGAAAAATCGCGGACGCCTGGGCCGCGGGATTGCCGGTAGTTACCACTCCGATCGGAGCAGAGGGAATGTTCCGCGACGATGAGACTTTCGCAGGAGTCGTAGCGGAGGACGAAGCAGCATTCATTGAGGAAAGCGCGGGAATTTACCGTGATTTGTATGCTTCTCGGTCATGGATTGCCCAGGGCTCCCGTGCGCTCGAATCGCTTTATAGCGAGGAAAAAAATCGCGCGATTTTTTTGGCGAAGCTTGATGAACTCGGAGAGCCGGAGAATTTAGAGCGACATCGGAAGCGTAATTTCATCGGCCGCATGCTTCAAAGTGAAATTGCGGGCCGGACGAAATACATGTCGCGTTGGATAGAAGAAAAAAACAAGGGAAAGTCATCATGAAGATCCAGTCTTGGAACGTGAACGGAATTCGAGCGGCGCAGAAAAAAGGTTTCGAAAAATGGTTTTCGGAATGCGGCGCTGACGTTGTTTGTCTGCAGGAAACGAAAGCAAACCCCGATCAGCTGGATGCGTTTCTCTTAAAGCCGGAAGGTTATTTCTCTTATTGGCATTCCGCAGAAAAACTGGGTTATAGCGGGACGGCCATTTATTCTCGCGAAGAACCGCTGCGAATTGTGACCGGGATGGGAATACCTGAGTTCGACCGCGAAGGCCGCGTGCTCATTGCCGAATACGAGCGGCCGGGACTTAACCTCGCAGTGATTTGCGCCTACTTTCCGAACTCTCAGCGCGAGCACACGAGGCTCGGCTATAAGCTCGCGTTCTGCGAGGCGATGCTGGCGCTCTGTCAGAAGTACGTGGCCGGCGGTAAAGACGTCGTACTCTGCGGAGATTTTAACATTGCCCACGAGGACATCGATTTGAAAAATCCTAAAACGAACCGCGATAACGCCGGTTTTCTACCCGAGGAGCGGGCGTGGATGACGAAGTTCCTCGCGGCCGGTTTCGTCGATTCTTTTCGTCATTTCGAAAAAGGGCCGGGGCACTATACTTGGTGGAGCTACCGTCCGGGGGTCCGAGAGAAAAATATTGGGTGGCGGCTGGATTACCACTGCGTGAACGCCGGCCTCGTTTCTCGCATGGTCTCAGCGAAGATCCATCCTGCGATCCTGGGATCGGATCATTGTCCGGTGGAGCTGGAGCTTCGCGGAAGTTAGGCGAAAATTGAGAGTGGAGCCCTTCTTGGAGTCGATTCCAATAAGTCGGAGGTGCCCATAAAATCCGCGCGAAAGAAGTTTGCCATTCGGACCGCCCAACTCTACTTCCGGCGTGCGAGGGAGCGATTGGCCGGGATCGAGGATCGCTTGGGCAGTCTTCCGAGCAATTGCTTAGGGCTGTTAAAAAATGGGAGCATCGGCAATGAGAACCGAAATTCGGCTCGAGCCCTAGCCCGCGACACTAAAAACCTTAGAAATTGAATAATGCGATGAGCTGTAGAAATTCAACGAATTATGCAGGTTGTCGGCGTAATCGCCATTGCATCGTTTAGCCGGTCCAGAATGACTGATCGAATACGAAACAATTCTGAAGAATCGACGACGAAGCTGGACCGGAATATTTTCTTTAAACCTTGAGTATCCGGAGAGGTTGAATCGGGGTATCGGATCGTTCGGGGGACATCCATGCACCAAACAAGTAAACTTTTTTCTTCGGTACTGACCGCGCTCTGCTTTATTTCCGCTTTGATCTGCGTGGATATCGATCCCGCTTCCGCGCGGATTCGAACTGAGACCAGTGGTGGCGAACATAGTGGCGGAGGCGGATACCGCGAGGCCCAGTTTAAAGGCCTAGGTTATGCAATCGTCGACATCCTGAAGGACGCGGAAAACCTGCCACACGAACTCGCACGTGTGGATTTGAAGAAGCTAAAAAAGGTGATCGATCTGACCACGGTGGAATGCACGGATGAAATATTAAGGCCTTCTCCCGATGGAAAAATTCTACCTGCTCTGCTGAAGGATGCGTTGAACACACCCATTAGGAAAAAGATCCGTTTCAATTTCGATTCCTGGGACCTCATTCCAAATGGGAGTGCGCGCGCAGCGCTCGTATTGCACGAGTATCTCGGCATACTCTTTTTCATGCATGTTCCCTATACTGACGACCGCGAATATCAAATTTCGCATTTACTGAACGACTTTTCCGCTCTTCGCCTCTGGTTCGACAATCTTGAAATCGCCCAGTCCATGACTGAAAATGTTCGCCTCGATTTCCCGCTGGAATGCGACTACCGAATCTCAGGCAGTGAGACGGTGCGCATTGGGACTCTTGGCACTCGAAAGCTCGCTGGAGGCGGGGAGGAACATACGCCACTCATGGCACGCACCGTTTCCGTCAATGAGAAAACAGACGAAAAGCTGCAGATCTACGTTTACGATGAATCGGATGAAGACCTTGCCTATTTCGGAGGGGTAATGAGGCCAGATGGTCCTCGAAAAGCTTCCGTCCGTATCGTCGTCGGCTACGCCCGAAGTGTCGGGACGTTTCCCAAAACTTTACTTTTTTCCCAAAGCATTGCGATCGCGCCTAATCTGAAATTTACCTTCGACCTCGCCGCTCTCGACCTGACCGTGGAGTGCCACCGTGTTCGCATCACCGGACTGGTAAAGCCGTCCGAATGGGAGTGATTACTTTTTTTCTGCTCCTACCTTAAACCAGTCAATGCCGTAACAGTAGAGAGCTTCGTCTGCTGAAGGCTTCACGGTCCGACGGACCTCCTCGATCGCGCGCACGAGGATCTCGCGAACCTTTGGGGCATCGGCCTTCGCGATCGTTACGACAGAGGAATAGTGCACGTCATTCAGAGTCTTACAGTCGAGCGACTCCAGCGCTTTAATTCGCCAGTTCGTATGGTGGCGCGCAATAAATGGCGAATCGTGACTGAGGTGTACCGTCGACTTTCCGATCGATAGCCGACTTCCTTCGTCCCTCACGAGACCGGCGCGAATTAAGACTTCGACTACTTCCTTCACGCGAGGAAGCGGAATTCCGAGGTATTCGGCGATCGCCGTGACCTTTCGCAGGCGAGGAACGAGTACCGCCATATGAACGGCTACGAAATGCCATGAGCCATAGATGATCGCCTGATCTGATTCCGACACTATTGCCGCGGCTGGGAAGCGATTTTTCAACACGAGCTGGTTTTCTAAAACCACGTGCATTTGTTCCGCGATATGAGCGCGCAGCGCCGAAGTGCCAGCTCGTGCGTGCTGAATGAGCAGTAGGAAATAGGTGGACGCGGCTTTCGAGTGATTTAGAAAGAGATTAATATCGATCGCTTGCTCTGCGCTAAAGTGGGCATCTCCCTGCAGCACCTGAGAAACGTAGCCACTATGACAGCGTATTTTACCGGCGAGTCGACCTTGCTCTCCGCGCGGTCTCGAACTCAAGCATTGCTTTAAATAAATTTTGTAGTCCGTGTGTTGAAAGACGGTTTTCTCCATCATGTATGGACGCTATCGAAGATCATTAAGTAATGCTTAATAAAAACGCATCTTAAGGATTACTTAAAAGAAAGAGCTGTTTTTTAGTAAAAAATAGTGTCCGTCTCGCTGCGGATATTTTAACTTTTGCGATAATCACTCAACCCCATGAAGGAGACTCCGATGTTAAAAAAATCCTGGACCTTGTTTTCCGGCCCGCTGTTCCTCAGTTTAATCTCCACTTCCGCATTCGCTGGCTATGACTGCTCCGTCGTGGCCCGAAAGCAAGGAGTCGTCGACGGAAAACCAGTGGCCGACTTTTATCCATCGAAAGTTCCGGCCGCTGGTGCGCAAGTGATCTCGCAAGAGGACGTCGGCACGGAAATGGGAAATTTCATCGGAGACGCGTTCATCGTCGAATCGAAAACGTCGAACATTTCGTTCGGTGAGTTCATCTCCTACGCGCCCGAAGAACAGATGCTAAAAATCGCGTTTGGTCGAAACTCGAAGCCGAATCGCAACGGCGTGATGTCCCAACACGATGCGCTCGCAGAAGTTGAGATTCACGGCTCAGGATCTAAAGTTCTTTTCCTCGATGGCGGAAAGTACCGGTTAGTGGTGACCTGCGCGGTCAGGATTTAAACCTTCAGTGAATATGTAAGATCAGAATGGGATCTCGGCGCGAACTGCGCGGATGCGCGAAGTCCCACTTTATAACCGATTTTTGTGAAAGATGAAGGTTAAGTCGGTTTGAGGGCGGTACTCGTACTCGCGAGCGGTGTTTAATGAGGTGTGTTTAGGACGGTATTGACATCATAAATGCGGTGCATTAAAAGGTTGCCAATTCGTCTAACACCCACAAAGTGAGCCCTCCTATGAACGCCCGCAACCTCATCCTTTCGCTCCCCCTCCTCATCCTTGCCTCTTCTGCCTTTGCAGCCCCCGCAGTCGTGGGAAGCTGGTCGAAATGCTTGGTGAATGACGGTGGCCACGGACCTCGAGGAGTCGAATACGTGATGACCTTCGGAAATGGCACGCGCGGGTACGAAACCGAAATCCTTTACTCTGGCCCGGGATGCCTGGGGGACGAAGAGTCTCGAAGCAAAAAAGAATTCAG
>JACMQW010000057.1 GCA_014376785.1 Oligoflexia bacterium | reverse complement strand
CGAGAAACGCCTCTATTTCAAAAGCGCCCACGGGCTTCCGGAAGATTGGGCCGATATTCGGGACATCCCGATCGGCGACCCCATCTGCCAATACACGCTCGTCGGAAAGCCCGTCGTTATCGAGGACGCTCGCGATTATCCCGACTTGATGGTGAATCCCTCGGTTTCCGCACTGAGCATCGGCTCCTACCTGGGAATTCCGATGATGACGAAAGAAGGGCAGAATTTAGGCTCTTTCTGCGTGATCGATCGAAAAGTTCGAAAGTGGACCGAGAACGAAATCGCGACCCTCACGGACTTAACTTTTTCGGCCATGGCCGAAATCGAACTGAGGGCAGTAGTAAAACAACTCCAGGCCGAGCGCGAACTCCGCGAGACGTTTGTTTCCACACTAACTCATGATTTACGAAGCCCGCTTTCTGCGGCGAAGTTAAACATCGAACTCATTCAGCGCAATCCCGCCGACCTCGCTCGGTTGCCTAAAGTTCTGAATAGTCTGAATAAAATCGATAAAATGGTGCAAAATCTTTTGGATGCGAACCTGATTCGCGCAGGCCACACCCTCCCGCTTCAGTTACAAGAGGGGAATATCAGCGAATCGTTGGTTAAAATTTCTCAGACCATTCCCGTACCGTCCCGTGTGAAACTCGTCTCGATGATCGACCCCGACATTCACGGCGTATTCGATCCGAACGCTCTCGAGCGCTTAACCGAGAACCTGGTCAGCAATGCAGTGAAGTACGGCGACACGGAACTACCGATCACCCTGAGCCTCACTCGCACAGGCAATGCAATCGAACTCTGTGTGCACAATTATGGCAACGCCATCAGCGAACTCGATCAGAGCACGCTCTTCCACCCGTACCGCCGAGCAGCCGGTGCCATTTCAAGTGGCATCAAGGGATGGGGGCTCGGTCTCACTCTCGTCCGCGGTGTAGCCCATGGGCATGGTGGAGACGTGCGAGTTAAAAGCAATTCGAAGGACGGAACGACCTTCACCGTCACGCTCCCCTTTCGCGCTTCCTAATCACCCACTTGGAGGCTTTAAATCAGCGGATTTGTCTCACCTTCGCGCAGCGTGAGGACTTCGACACCCGTTTTCGTGACGAGAACGGTGTGCTCAAATTGGGCAGAAAGTGAGCCGTCTTTCGTGCGAACCGTCCAACCATCGTCCTCTTCATAGACATGGCGCTTTCCGAGATTGATCATCGGCTCGATCGTGAGAGTCATGCCTTCCCTGAGTTTCATCCCCTTACCCGGCTGACCGACGTGACTCACCTGAGGATCTTCATGAAATCCGCGCCCGATCCCATGACCGCAGTACTCGACCACGACCGAGTAGCCTTCGGTTTCGGCAAAAGTTTGAATCGCGTGACCGATGTCACCGAGCGCAGCGCCTGGCTTCACTTTCGCAATTCCGCGCCACATCGATTCCAAAGTGGTTTTCACGAGGCGCTCTGTTTCAGGCTTCCCACGGCCGACGATTACCGTGGCATTCGTGTCTCCATGAAAACCATCGACGATCGGAGTGACGTCGAGGTTTACGATATCGCCGTCTTTGAAAGCGGGCGCATCCTTACTCGGAATGCCGTGACAGACGACGTCGTTTACGGAGATGCAGAGGTTGCTTGGAAATCCGTGGTACCCGAGAGGCGCCGGAACGTAACCCCGACTCACGGTCCATTCGTGGCAAGCTCGGTCGATTTCAATCGGGCGTACGCCGACTTTCACGAGCTTTATCATATCGGTTAAGCACGCGGCTGCAGCTTTTCCCGCTGCGCGCATCAGTTCGATTTCCCGTTCAGACTTAATGGTAACCATGCGTCCGACACTAGCAGAACTAACGGCCGGAGGCGAGGAGTCAGCAGGCTTTACCCCGAGACTTTCCTCGCCTCCAACACCAAACGCTGCTTCGACGGGAATTTACCGTGCGGTACAGAACATAGAGATCTCGGAATCTTTAAAGAAACCCCGGTGAATGGTCAGAGTTCCCGGAAAAGCGGAACCTTCGATCGGACCGAATGCCCGAGACGAGACCACCATTGATTTCGTAAGCGTCGGGTCCATCCCCAGCATCGCCATCGGCTCAGGACTCGACTCGAATCCTTTCGCAACGATTTGGGAGCCGGAAGGAATGAGGTCTGTCATCGAAGCGCCGAAAGAGAGAACCTCCGTCGCTGGAGCAGCCTCTCCGCTGAGGTAAGACATGACCGTCAGAGTGGGCGCCGCGCCCCCGGAAACGAACGCTTCTACCGAAGCTCCATCGCTCCGAGAGTCCGAACTCACGCAGAAATATCCGCCAGAAGCGGCAAAGCTCGACACGGAAGTGAGCGCACTGAAAACCACCGATAAAACGAGAAGTCGTGTTAAATTCATGTGCGGACGATAACCCCTGTGACTCACCCAGTCAATAAGGAACTCATCTCGATTATGATCCATTTGACGAACATTTCTAAGCAATATGGCACTCGGATCCTCTACAGCAGCGCGAGCTTCCAAGTTCGCGCAGGCGATAAAATAGGGCTGGTCGGTCCAAATGGTGCGGGAAAGTCGACGATTTTTCGGATTATTGTTGGAGAAGAGGGTGTCGACAGCGGCTCCGTCAATATCTCTGAGCGAGCAGTGATTGGTTACTTTTCCCAAGACGTCGCTGAAATGAAAGGCCGCTCGGCACTGGCCGAAGTCATGGCCGGTGCAGGAAAAATTTCGGATCTCGCAAGTCAGCTGTCGGAGTTGGAAAAGCGGCTGGAAGATTCCGCCGTGAACCCACTCGATGACGACGCGATGATGAAACTCGTCGAGCAATACGGTGAAGTTCAAATACAATTCGAGGCTCGAGGCGGTTACGACCTCGAATCTCGCGCCCAAGCCATCCTCACCGGTCTCGGCATCGGCCCGGATGATTACAATCGCCCCGTCGAAACCTTCAGCGGTGGTTGGAAAATGCGGATCGAACTCGCAAAAATACTCGCCCTGAATCCGGACGTCCTTCTGATCGATGAACCGACAAACCATCTCGATCTCGAATCGATTATGTGGCTTGAGGAGTGGCTCCAGAATTTTAAAGGCGCGATCGTCATGACCTCCCACGACCGCGAATTCATGAACCGCATCACCCGGCGCATCGTCGAAGTGGCGAACAAAACCATCACGAGTTTCACCGGAAATTACGAATACTACATGCGCGAGCGAGACATCCGCAAAGACCAGCTGCTCGCTGCTCACCAAAAACAACAGGACATGCTCGCAAAAGAAGAAGAGTTTATCGCGCGCTTCGCGGCTCGCGCCTCTCACGCTGCCCAAGTTCAGTCCCGAGTAAAGAAACTCGATAAGATCGAACGCATTGAGATTCCCGCCGAAGAACGCGTGATGAACTTCGAATTCGCCACTCCGCCTCGAAGCGGAAATGACGTCGTCCGATTCACGAAGCTCGGAAAAAAATGGACTCGCGAAGACGGCGGGGAACGGAATGTCTTCTCAAACTTGAGCGGATTCATTCAGCGCCAGGATAAAATCGCAATCGTGGGTGTGAACGGCGCCGGAAAATCCACGCTGCTAAAAATTATGGCCGGTCATACGGACGCAACCGACGGAAATTGTGTAATCGGTGCGAACGTAAAAATCGGGTACTTCTCCCAAAGCTCTGTAGACGTTTTGAGCCCCGATAAAACGATCTTCCAGGAAATTTACGACCGAATCCCTGAAGCGACCATCGGGATGGTTCGGAATCTGCTCGGTGCTTTTCTTTTCAGCGGTGATGATGCCGAGAAAAAAATCAGTGTTCTTTCCGGGGGAGAAAAAACTCGAGTCGTGCTTGCGACTCTGCTTGCGACCCCCGTGAACTTCCTCATTCTCGACGAACCGACTAACCATCTCGACATCAAATCGCGAGAGGTTCTACTCGAAGCGATTCGCAACTTCGACGGCACCGTCGTCCTCGTTTCCCACGATCGCCACTTTCTCAAAGCGGTCGCGAAGCGCGTCTTCGAAGTCGACAAAGGAGAAGTGCGGGCCTACGAAGGCGGATTCGACTACTACGTCGAGTCGAGCCCGCTGGCCAAATCGAAATCCGGGAAATTGGCCGTCGCTCGCTAATAACGCGCCTAGAGATGCACTGTTGACGGAGGACCGCTACGATGGGGAATGCGCACTCTTTTCTCCATCGTGATTTTAGGTCTCGCTTCGACTCTGCAGTCCTCTGCATTGGCAGGCGAGGGCGTGGAACAGAGAAAAATTTCCGGGGCAGACGCCATCCTCCTTTCGTCATCGATGGTTGAGTCCGGGGCACAGAAAGTTTCCTACCAACCCGCAAACGTACCGAGTGACCACCCACCGTTTGCGGTGGGAAGCGAATTTGTTTATCGAATGGAAGGAATTGTTTGCCGCTCGTCGCGCTGCGAGGGCTTTAAAGTTCTGCCTGAAAAAATGAAAAAGATTTCGGCGGTCTTCGAAAAAATGGGCGTGAAGGAAACGCATCCTCCGGTCACCAAAACCGGTCCGCGGCTAAAACCGTTTCGTTACATCGAGGAACTTATTTGCGGAGCTGAAAGCACTCCAGGGGTCACGCCAAACTGTTTTGCGACGGCGCACTTCAAAGAAATCAGGCCATGAGCCGAGAAGCCCGAGTCACTTAGGAGCTTCGATCGGGCCTTTCCGTCCCATCGCACGGTTCATGGTTTTTAAAATCATGTAAACCACGAAGGCGACGATGAGGAAATCGATCAACTGGTTCACAAACACACCGATATTAATGGTCGCCGCACCTGCTTTTTTCGCTTCGTCGAGTGTCTGAAAATGGTTCCCGGAAAGGTCGATAAAAAGGTTTGCGAAGTCCATCTTTCCAGCCGCTTGGCCGACGAGGGGCATGATCACGTCGGAGGTGAGAGACGTCACGACTTTGGTGAACGCGCCACCGATGATTACTGCAACGGCAAGATCGACGATGTTGCCGCGCATGAGAAACGTTCTGAATTCTTTGAACATGAATACTCCCTATGAAATGGAATTGAAGAATTTAGAATTTCGCGACGAGCGCGGTCGTGAAACTTTTGTCTGCGCTGCGAAGCCCAGGAGCATTGGGTTCGTTGTCATAGCGGATGAGGTAAGCACTCTTCACCGAAAAAATACTCGATAAAACCGCGGAAAGGCTGAGTTCGGTGTTTGCTTTCCAGTCTTTCGAATTCGTAAAGTTCGGAAAAACTTCGATATAATACCTCGTCGAAAATGAAGCATTCCACTTCTTTTCGAGCGAGGTGAATAACCGAGCGTAGTGCAACGTGCGTGAAAGTTGGGAAATGTTTTCCCTCGTGAATCGATAACCGGCTTCCGTCGACCAATCGAGAGTCTCTGTTTTGGCAATTCGATATTTCGCGCCGATGTCCGTGCTATAACTCTGCTTTAAATCCTTGAAGCGGTCACCTTCGACGGTTTCCGCAGCAAACAGGCTGAAGAGCTCGCTCAGTTCGCGCTCGTAGCGCAAACCAATCGACCAGGACTTCGCCGAAACCACATCGCTATTTTTCTGATACATGTGCCGAGCCGAGAACTGCCAGAAGTTTAAACCCACTCGGTACGAAGTCGTCTGTGCAGCGCTGACTGTCGACGTATCGGAATTGCCGGAAGTGGTAACGATTCCTGCTTGGGATTCATTTTTCCATCCATCCGCCAAATCATCGGCGCAGGCCAAAGGAACCGAAGCAGAGGAGATCACAAGAATGATGGCCGAGAGAAATCCGAAAAGTCGCAGAAAAACGTTCATAAGGCGTCCTCTCGCAATTTCTGAAATGCCACAAGCGGAATATGGCATTTAGGCACCGTCTCGGATTACACTCTCTGACTCATGGATAATATCTCGCACACGCTGATCGGCGTCGGCTTCTACCGAATGCTGCCGAAAAAATACCGCAAACCCGAGTCTTTTTGGGCCTCCACGGTGGGAAACAACATTCCTGATTCAGACGTGCTCCAAAGATTTTTCCCCGGCGGCGATGATCTGGATTACATCGTGCACCATCGCGGCTACACGCATTCTTTCCTCTTCGCGCTCCCGCTCGGTCTTGCCGTCGGCATGGTTGTGAACCGAATTTTCCGAAAACCAGCCGGGTCTCGACTTGGAATTTTCGTCGGAATGTTTGCCGCCATCTTACACATTCTCGCAGACTTCATGAACGATTACGGAATTCATCCGCTCACTCCCTTTTTCAATCGATGGTATTACGGCGACTCCGTATTCATCGTGGAGCCGTTGCTTTGGGTCGCCCTGATTCCTGTCGCGATTCTCACCGTGCATCGAAAATGGGCAAAAACCTCCTGGGCGATCATCGGAGCAGGGCTCTTCATCACGCTGTGGTTTATTCCGGGTCTGAATCGACCGTTCATTCTCTTGCTCACGACCGCAGCCGCCGGGCTTGTTCTGCTCATTCTGAAAACAGGCAAAGAATGGATCGGGATCACATCCGCGGTCCTCACCGTTCTTGTATTCTTGGGAGCCTCTTCTACTGCTCGGGGCCTCGTGACCGAAAGCTGGGAGCACGCGCGACTTCTCGACGAACGCCTCCTCGACGTCACTAGCACACCGGCGCCCGGTAATCCGATTTGCTGGAAATCCTGGATTCGCACTGAAAACGAAAAATACTTCGTCTCTCGTCTTGCCCATGTGAGCCTTTTCCCGCGCATCGTCCCCGTCGGTACTTGCTTGGCTTTCGACGTGCTTCCGGGAAAGGCACTCCTCAGTCCGAATCTTTTACCCTCTTCATATCGTGTCCACTGGGTCGCCCAATCCGATTTGTCTCGAGAATTACACGGCGAGCTTTTATCGAAAAGTTGTCGGTACCGGAAGTTCCTGAATTTCGTCCGGATTCCCTATGTTCTCCCGCTCGGCAAAGACGGCGAAGTCGTCGGCTTCGTCGCCGGAGATTTACGCTACGATCGAGGAAGAGAGCCTGGTTTTGCTGACTTCTCATTCACTTACTCAGATGTTTGCGAAGGATCGACCGAATGGTGGGAACCGCCTACGAAACGTTCAGGCGCTCGCGAGCTTCCCCGTTCTAACGAGTGATCTCGTAATTAAAAGGCAAGTTCACATCCGTCCGCTCACCCGCTGAAGTCGCTCGACTCGCGACATCTTCGGATGACTTCCGAATGCGGTCGTTCAGTTCTCGGTTCAGTGCCCAGAGCAGTTTCACCGCGATTTGGGATTCTTGACGCAAAAGCTCCAGCAGGTCTTTTCGGTGGAGTGTGATCGCCGTCACATCCGTCGTCGCCATCACCGTCGCCGAGCGGGGGGCGTTATCGAAAATCCCCATTTCTCCAAAGAAATCGCCTTTTTTACGTTCCGCGATTTTCACGTTATTTTTTAAAACATCCGTATCACCGGCCGCCACGATGTACATCTCGTCGCTCGGATCACCTTGCTTCACGACTGCCGCACCTTGGGAAAATTTCTTCAAATGGGCGATCGAAAGGACTTTAGTCATCTCGGTATAGCCGAGGTAGCGAAACATCGGAATCTTCCCGAAAATTTCCGTCTTTTTTAACGCATCGACTACGTCGTCTTTCGCAGTCTTTTCCATCTCGAGCTTCACACAAATCGCGGTGACGTTATCCGCTCCGCCCATGGATTTTGCGAACTCGACCAACTCTGAAGGCATGGTGCGAGGATCGGCCGTCGAAAATCGTCGCTTCAGCTCGTTTCGGTCCGCGTAGTTATGGAGTCCGTCGGAGCAGAGGAGAAAGAAATCTCCCGCCGCGAGTTCAAGCTGGAGCGTGTCGATTTGTACGGCAGGCTGAATTCCCACTGCGCGAGTCAGCACGTTCGCTTGAGGAGATTTCGCCGCATCTTCGGCCTTCATCATCCCCCGCTTCACCATTTCGATCGCGTACTTGTGATCTTCGGTGAGTTGGTGCACTTGTCCCGAGCGGTAGAGGTAAATCCGGGAATCACCGGCATGGGCGAGAATCGCGTAATCGTCCAGAATCACGAGCGCCACGACCGTCGTGCACATCCCTCTTTTAACGACGTCTACTTCCGCCATTCGGTAGATCTGCTCGTTCGCGGTTTGGATTGCTTTCTGAAGTAATCCCGCCACCACTGCGCGATTTTTTAACGAACGGTCGGAATTGTACTTTAGAAGGATGGTTCGTCCCTCGTTCATTACTTTCCGAATCATTTTCCCTGCCATGTCGCTCGCCGTACCGCCTGCCACGTGGCCACCCACTCCGTCACAAACGACGAAGAGACCAATTTCTTCGTCCATGAGAAAGAAGTCCTCATTCGCGGAACGCTTGAGGCCGGGATCAGAGAGCGCGTAACCATTAGCTTTCATGAGAGTGGGTCCTTAAACGAAGTATGAAACAACTCATCACTAAAATCTGCCGCCAATATTTCGACGGACCTCTATTACTTCAGGAGCTTCTCACAGAAGCTTCCCTTCAGGTCTTTCATATCGAAACGTGTCTGGGTCTGAAGCGTACTCCCAGGCTGCTTTTCTCGGACGCTCATGGCGATGACGATCGAGAGTTTCTTAGCGAGGGCAAAATCGATCGGAAAATCCGGCTTCACACCGTTGTTTTCTAAAAAGGTTCCGTCTTTTCGAATCACAAGCGACTCAGTCTGGCGCAGTACTGCATGAGCATTCGGTGAGACGTAATAGTTCGTGACGTTACCACCGGCTCCCATCGTGTTCCATCCGATGACTTTCGCGAGTTTATTATCCTGCATAATCGCCGGAAAAATATCGCCGCAGGAGGCATTTCCTTCGTTCACCATAATGAACAGATTCTTGAAAGGACGCTTCAAATCGGTATTCGGCAAAATCTGGAACGGCGCAATCATGTCCATGGACATGGGTTCGCTCATTGTTTTCCCTTCGCTCAAAGATTTCTTCATCGATTCGTAGGCCCGTTCATTCATCTCGCGCGCGGGATAAGGAGTATTTCGAGCCGCTCGCTCAATGTCGTTCAGCCAGTTTTCATTTAACTTCAGACTCATGGTGAGAAGATCGATCCGCTTATTCGAAAAGCTCTGGGACACCATCAGCATTTCTTCGAGTGAGCCTCCCGGATTATCGATCGTATCGACATACACTTCTTCCACTCCGGCGTCTTGGAAGACTGCGAGCGTCCGTCGAAGCTCCGCACTCAGGCCATCCATAGTCGGCTTTAGCATCGTCGCGCGTTTTCCATTCGTTCCCGGTACTCGAATCGGATCAGGTGAAAAACTTTCGATCCGGATGTAGCCGCGCGGGACTTTCCGAGTCCGGCCATTTTTTTCCTTCGCGACCGAGTAATAAACAAATGCGGGAAAGAACTGTGCAGTGTCGACGTAATTTGCGAATTCAGGAATGATGCGTTCTGACTTCAAACGCTCAAGCGGAGAGAGTTGGGCTTTTTCTTTGATAATCTTTGCATCGAAGGTGACGTTATTATCGTCTAAGAATTCAAATTTTTCATAATTCGGGGTCTGATCCGAAGATTTCGGGATACTTAATTTATCCGCAGAAATGATCCGACCCGCAGGATCGAGGTAAGCCATCAAAAAATCTTTTCCGGTGATTTTGTCGGTCACCTTGAAAACTTGGCGCCCCCCCTTCTTGAGCTTCCCGTCTTCAGCGGTGGCAGCGGTCATCTCGCGCTTGAAGTCGGAATAGTCCCGAATGTCCCAGGGAATGTTCACCGTCTTAATCGCCGGGGCATAGGCCCCGTCAGGCTTCGCTGGCGCGATCTTCAAGCTCAAATTTGGCTTCTGTGGGAGAGGGATCTTTAAACTATCGCGCATGAAAGCCATGTTCACGAGGAGCGAGACATTCGAGTCCATATTTCCGAGATTCCGGTAAGGCACCACCATTTTTCGAATGTATTCTCCAACAGGCACTCCGTCGACTTCTAGGATTTCGTCTCCGACTTTGATCGGCAGGAGTTGCGGATCCGCAATCGGAACAATTTCCCGAACGACGAATTTGTTACCAATCCGGTCGACCAAGAAACCCGCAAATGCGATTTTCGAACGTCCGGGAAGATCCGAGTGACTTAAAGTCAGAGAGGTGTGAGCGTCCTGAAATACGGCCACAAACTCCTGAAGAATGACGTAAAATTCTTCATTCGTCTCCGCGAGCTTGGCCCGTCGCAGAGTTTTTTTCTTCAATACTTCATAATCAAAATGATGAATCTGTTGTTTGTAATCCATCGGCGCGTAGTTCTCGTCGAATATCGTGAACGCCCATTTGAGGTCCGCTTCTCTTTGGCTCGGGGTCATGAGCGTCCCGGGTACGGGTAGGGTCGGATCGGCAGAAGAAGAGCGAATCGCGGTTAATGAAAGCGTGCTCGCTAACACCAACGCTAAAACAGAAACCTTACGAATCTGAAACCCAGATACAGAAATGGACATGTCGGAAAGCTCCTCAGATTAGACTGCGCCTCCGAAATTATAGGATGAGAAGAATTCCTACGGAAAGGGTCACAGTTTACCTAGTGTCAAAATCCGGTGTCAAAATGCAGTGTCGAAGGAGAGTCGGAATAGGAAGAGGCCCCGCACAAAAGTACGGAGCCTCTTCTAGTGGCTGGCCAGGTAGGACTCGAACCTACGACCAATCGGTTAACAGCCGATTGCTCTACCAACTGAGCTACTGGCCAACAAAAGTCTCAGATTTTCCAGAAGCTAAACGAATCAGTCGCCTTTGTCTACCCTTCGCGAGAAGGATTGAAAGGTTGTAACGTGATCATGCGGTGCAGCGGAGCCGTTTCCGATGGTTTGACCGACCCTCCCCGCTTAGGAATCCATTCGTTTTCGATCGCGAGGTATCCCATCAGAAGCAGAAACCCAAACAGTGCGACGGTTGCGAATAGGTAGATCACGTAGGGGTGTTTCCAACCGGAACCGCTCCAATCATTTCCGGAACGAGGGGGAGTAACGAGAGGAGTTGATGGCGGTGAGTCTCGAACATGAGGATCCATGTAGAAAGTCGTATCATATCTGGGTAAAAGATCACGACATGCCTGACTCGGACTTTATCCCGGATTATTTGAAGCCTTTCATCGCGAATCAAGACTCCTCGCTTTACACTCCCATTGACCACGCGAGCTGGCGCTTCATCCTGAGAGTATCGAAAGATTTTTTTTCTACCCGCGCGCACGAGAAATATTTAAACGGATTAAAAGAAACGGGTGTTTCGACCGAACGGATTCCTCTTGTCTCCGAAATGGACGCGAAGCTGAAACGTTTCGGATGGCGTGCGGTGGCGGTGAACGGCTTTATTCCTCCCGCCGTTTTCATGGAATTCCAGTCGCTTGGAATTTTACCGATCGCCTGTGAGATGAGGACATTAGAACACCTCGCCTACACCCCCGCTCCTGACATTGTGCATGAAGCCGCTGGACACGCACCGATCATCGCAGATCCTGAATACTCAGCCTACTTGCGCGCCTACGGTGAAATTTCTCGGAAAGCGATCTTCTCCTACCAGGACATGGCCATTTACGAAGCCGTGCGGAACCTATCGGTCGCGAAAGAAGATCCTCGGTCGACCGAAGCTGAAATCGAATGCGCCCAAAAAGGATTAGATGAAGCCGCGGGTGCGGTCAGCTTCTATTCGGAAGCCACACTGATGGCCCGCATGAACTGGTGGACGGTCGAGTATGGTTTAGTGGGCTCGGTCGATGATCCCCGCATTTACGGAGCGGGACTTCTTTCAAGCCTCGGCGAGAGCTATCATTGCCTCGGAAAAAAAGTTCAGCGCCGCCCGCTTACGCTGGATTGCATCCAGTCGGGCTACGACATCACAAAACCCCAAACGGAACTTTTCGTCACTCCTGACTTCGCGCATTTAACCACCGTACTGCATGAATTCGCGAAAACCATGGCGTACCAGATCGGGGGCGCCACCGGACTCGCGCGCGCTAAAGAAGCACGCACGGTGTGTTCGGTTGCTTTAGACAGCGGAATCCAAATCTCAGGCGTGCTCGCTGAATATGGTGAAAACGGTGGATATGTGAACACGCTACGCTTCTCTGGCCCTTGCCAGTTATCGTTAGGCGACCAAGAACTGAAAGATCAGGGACCCGAGCACCATCCCGAAGGCTTTTCGACCATTCTCGGTCCACTGAAAAAATTCGGTACCTCACCGTCGGATCTCACTGACGAAGACTTAAAATCACTCACTCACGGCGAATGGACGACTCTCCACTTCGAATCAGGGATCACGGTCCACGGCAAAAAAAAATCCGTTAAGCGTGCGGCTGGAAAAATTATTCTCCTTTCATTCACGGAATGCAAAGCCACCGCGGGATCGGGTGAAGTGCTTTTCGACCCTGCTTGGGGAACATTCGATCTGGCCTGCGGCTCAGAAATCGAATCTGTTTTTGGAGGCTCTGCCGACCGAAAAAATTATCTTTTGAAAACAGGAGGGTTTCATCAGCTTCCGATGAAACCGAAGTGCAACCTCACGGAAGAAAATCGCGAGTTGAATTCTTTGTACGCATCGGTGCGCGAAATTCGCGAGGAGCTGGGAAAAAATTCAGAACTGGACGCCAACCAAGCAAAATCGCTCAGTCGAATCGAAGCGGATTTGAGAAAAAATCACCGCGACGACTGGTTGCTTCGTTTAGAAATGATTGAACTCCTTTCTGCCGAACCTCATTTAAGCGGACAACTGCCCCCGGATTTCGAGGACCATTTAAGAAAAGACCTCCGAGTCATCCAAAGTGTTTCCACCACCCACAGCGAAATGATCGAGCGCGGTCTCGCGCTTTTAGACCCAAAGAAAGAAACCGCAATATGAAGCCTCTCACCTGGATTTCGGTATCCGCCCTGTTCGCATTCTTAGGCGTCGGACTCGGCGCCTTCGGAGCTCACGCGCTTTCTTCGCGGTTTGGAGACTATGAGAAAGGAATTTGGCAAACCGCCGTTTTTTATCACCTCACCCATGCGCTCGCGCTTTTTGCCTTTGCGGTTGCCGTGGCTGCGGTCCCGAATTTTTATGAAAGCTTAGGCGAAAAGATGGTGACGGTGACGGCGTCTCTTTTTGCGGTGGGCATTCTCATTTTCTCGGGAAGCCTCTACGCGTTAGCCCTCACCGGCGTCCGAACACTCGGCATGATCACGCCGATCGGCGGAGTTTGTTTTTTAGCCGCTTGGCTGTCGATTGCATGGGCGGGATTTAAAGGGTGAGCACTGTCGAAGAAGTCATGGGCAAACCAGCGACCCCGGGTTCTACTCCGCTCCCAGTCATCGCGAATGTGAGCCGAATCGTCACGAAGGTGGTCGACCGCATCGCGTTTGACCGCTCAGATTTTCCATTGATGGTTGCCGCAGCGGCAGTGGAAGCCCTGAAGTGTCACGGGATCGAAGGTCGCGTGATGTACGGCGAAGCCGCTTGGATCGAAGTCTTAGAGAATCACGGGGTCCAATGGTCGGGCTGCTGGAATGGCAGTATCTATTTTTGGGCCGCGACGGAATTCGGCGAAGTCGTCGACCTGAATGCATCGGTCGCTTATAAAAAACGCGCGCATGCGGAACCCGACCAAAGACCCGTCGGCTCCCCTCCGATTCTGTGGTCCGCAGAAGTTCCAGGATTTTACCGATACATCGCGGAAGGCGTCGCGGAACTGGAACTCCATGATGAAAAGGACCGAGCAAGATTCGAAGTGATTACGGCTGAGATTCGGGAGAAGTGCCGACCGGAACTGCTCCAGGGCGATGCCGAAGAGTTTCCAAACGAACCGATCCTCTGCCCCGGGCGTAAACTCCTCGATGACTCTAAAAATAGCTTTCGTTTCTACGATCGAACCCTCGCGGTCACCGGAATACCGGATGCTCCGATTTAAAGCGTTCT
This sequence comes from Oligoflexia bacterium, assembly GCA_014376785.1. GTDB lineage: Bacteria > Bdellovibrionota > UBA1018 > UBA1018 > UBA1018 > JACMQW01. Next base: position 219 of record JACMQW010000057.1, on the reverse strand, counting down.
GAACTCGAAGCCCGCGTAACCAGAGAAGCCTTGCGTGCGGTATCCGCGAATTTCTTGATAGTCTCTCCCGAGTAGGTTTTCGATTCGTGCGTTAAATGTCCAGTCTCGGTGAAAATGAAATCGAGCAGAGAGATCCAGACGCGCAAAGCCCGCAGTTCGGTTTAATCCACCGCTCGAGTAACGCGCCGATTTTCCGAAGTAAGAAAGGGAGAACGTGCT
>JACMQW010000056.1 GCA_014376785.1 Oligoflexia bacterium | reverse complement strand
ATTTTCCCGGAATCGAAACGAAAAATTTCGACAACCGTCTGTCCAAGATCATCCAAGTTCATTTTCGAGTGGACGTGTAAGACCACCAAATCACCTTGGGAAACGACGCGTTTTACCGTGACGGAACTATCGGGAAACGATCGAAAGTGTCGAGTGAAAAGCTCACCGAAGAATTCTCTGCCATCTTTTGCACATGGATTGTGTTGGATGTAGGGATTCCCTAAGAATTCTCTCGCTGCCGCGAGTGGCTCTTTTAATACAAAGGCCATCTTATAAAACTCTAAAGCCAACTTCTGATTCTCCACCACGCTCATCGAACCACTCCTGTCTTCTGTTTCGTTTTCATCGTTCTCATTTCCATTATTTCAAATCGAAGAGTGTCTCGCGATTGGGAGGTTGGAGCCAGTTGGTCTCCGGGTAATGGGTGTTCGCGGTCTCGATAAACTGGAATGAGATTGCGGGTCGCCCCCTTGATGACGAGTTTACCGGACTGCAGTGGACGAAGTTACCGTGAAAGAAAACAGCGTCTCCTGCCTGAACTTCCAGAGGGGTGTAGTATTTCCGCTCAAGGTCGAAATCGGGAATGGTGACTGCATGAATCTGTTCGAAATGCCGTTTCTTTAAACGGTGATCTACTCTTGAAACATATTTCAGAGGCATTCGGTTGCTGCCGAGAATGCCCCACATGCAGGCGTACTCGATCATTGCGTCTTCTAAAGCAATCCAGAGAACTTGAACAGATGCGGGCTCGGTGTAGGCGAAGGTCGATTCTTGGTGGGGCCGAACATCACTGCCCGCCTCCTGGGCGTGTTTGGGGATGTAGACACTCAGTTGGCAAATGGGTCGGCGTAATCCGATATTTTTCAGGAGGTTTTTTAGTCCGGAATGTTCGTAAACGATTTTTCGGATCGTAGGGTATCCTTTGCGGAGGTGCAGCCCATGCCCAATCCGGTTGATCGAGTCGATATTATCCGTTGCTTCGTAAAAGACGTGAGCCTTATCGCCGGAACTTAAAAAGTAGGGATCGACCACGTAATCGCTCTTCAGTTCACTCGAGGCGCCGGCTGGATTTTTCGAATAAAAATAAACGCGTCGGCTCTCCCAGTTTTTCTTCAATTCTTTTTCAGACTGTTCAATAGCGCGGTTCGTATCCTCTCGTAATCCTTTGAGATCTGCTTCACTCAAAAAAGTTTTTAAATAAATGATTCCGTCTCGGTTGTAAGAGTTTACAGCTTGCTCAGAGCTGTTTTCAATAGCGGAAGGTGGAAAGGGGAAGAGAGGGGGGCTTTCGGTTTGCATAGGCTCCTTAATATTCGCGTTCTCCGCGAAATGATTAATTTGCCCTCACCGAAAACCGATATCTGACTGCGCCTCAGGAGGGCTGAGAATAGCCCGCAATCCTCGATCTTCTTGCCTGCCTTGTAACACACCTGCGGCGGATTGCGGGAATGAAATTTTCATTCGGTTAATCTTCAATGGTCATCGCTTCATGCGGGGGTTAACTTATGGGTGACCGCATGTCCGCACAGAAAAGTGGCGTTCGACTTAGCCGGTACGAAGGGTCATCGATGAGTGCTCATTCCGTTTCAAATTTGGCTGGCAAACTTCCACCGGTAGAAATGTTAGTCGATGTCGGAGAACTGATCCGTCGGTACTACGAGACCAAACCTGAATATGACCGAGTCGAGCAGCGAGTGTCCTTCGGGACCAGTGGCCACCGAGGTTCCTCCCTCTCGGGAACTTTCACGGAGACCCACGTACTCGTGATCACTCAGGCCATCTGTGACTTCCGTACTTCACATGGAATCACGGGGCCGCTTTTAGTGGGTAAAGATACCCACGGATTATCGTCTCCCGCTCAGAAGACCGTGCTGGAGGTGCTCGCAGGTAACGGAGTGCAAACGATCGTCCAATCGGATGACGAGGTGACGCCCACCCCGGTGATTTCCCATGCGATACTCGAGCGAAATCGAGGAAGGACCGATCGTCTTGCGGATGGTATTATTCTCACTCCGTCGCATAATCCTCCGGAAGACGCCGGGATAAAATACAACTCCATAGACGGCGGTCCTTCAGACACGAAGAAAACACGGTGGATAGAAAATCGTGCGAATGAGATTTTAAGGAATGGCCTCGCAGACTTAAAGCGCCAGTCCTACACAAAGTCTCTACAAGCAACGACCACTACGGAGGAGGATTTCCTGCTTCCTTATGTTCGACAATTAGATCAAGTGGTCGACATGGGTTGTATTCGAGACTCGGGATTGCGGGTGGGCGTGAATCCACTCGGCGGCGCTTCCGTTCGGTATTGGGAGATCATTCGCGATCACTATCGATTAGACCTCAGCGTTTTAGACACTCGCAGTGACCCGACCTTTTTCTTTATACCGGTCGATCATGACGGAAAAATCCGCACCGACTGCTCAAGCCCATGGGTGATGTCCCAACTGGCGGCAAGAAAAAATGAATTCGGGCTCATTTGCGCGAATGATGCTGACTGCGACCGACATGGAATCGTGGTTCCATCGAATGGTCTTATGGCGCCCAATCATTTCCTTGCAGCTTCGATTCATTACCTGCTTCAGAATCGACCGCTTTGGCGGGGAGCTTCGGCGATCGGTAAGACGATGGTGAGCAGTTCGATCATCGACCGGTTGGTTAAGTCTCATGGTCGAGAGCTGTTCGAAGTCCCGGTTGGTTTTAAATGGTTTAGCTCAGGACTTTATCAGGGATCTCTCTGTTTCGCGGGTGAAGAGAGCGCAGGTGCGAGCTTTCTCAGAAGGGATGGGACGGTGTGGACGACCGATAAAGACGGCTTCATCCTCGATTTCCTCGCCGCAGAAATGACAGCGAAGATGGGAAAAGATCCCGCGATGATCTACCGAGAAATAGAGGAACGCTTAGGAGGTTCTTTCTATACCAGGATTGACATTCCAGTCGCGCAAGCTGCCAAGAAAATACTTCAAAGTTTAACCCCGGATGCCATAACCACGAAAGAACTTGCGGGAGATCCTATCCTCAAAAAATGGACGCGTGCTCCTGCAAATGATGAATCGCTGGGAGGGATCAAGGTAGAAACAGAGAATGGATGGTTTGCTGTTCGCCCCTCCGGCACGGAGGAACTTTGCAAAATTTACGCAGAGAGTTTTCATGATCGTTCCCATCTCGCCTCCATCATCGAGGAGGCGCAGGCGTTCGTTCGTGCCGAATGCGGCACGTAAATCCTTGAATCAAGATCTTTTCTTTGTTTGTGGTCGGTGGAGATAAACAATGGGTCCCTATCCGTCACCACGGTCCAAGTAAATGGTATCTGTATCCGCATTGTATCCGAAAAGTTCACCGTACCTAGTCCACTGGATCAGAGTATCTAATGCCTGAGTTGCGGGCTCATTCGGAAGCCATTCCTGGATCAGGAGGTTCGCAGTTTCTTTTCTCATCGACAAACTTTCCTCGCCTTCCAGTTTCTGTTTCAGAAGTTTTACAATTTGGAGCTGACCCAGTTGTTCATGCAGAATTTGCTTTCTCAGATTGACGTCGCCTCGGATAAATCTCTTTCCTAGGTCCGTCAAGACGACCCCGCTTTTCGGAGTGTCTACGAGATCGAGGAGTTCGGCTGCTTTTGCCATCAAAAGGATTTGCACTGAATCCCGTCGAAGGGTGTGGGCTAGCGCGAACGCGTCGATCCTGCCACCCTGGATTTCAATGACTTCGAGAAGCCCGATGACTTCGTTAATGGGAATGGGGGGAAGCGATTCGACCGCTGACGCTGCGAGGGCGGGTGGCACCCAGTGGGGTGTGTCCGGGATAATCGCTTGAGTAATGACGTCATGAATGTTGTCGACTAATTCTTTGAAAGTTCCACTCTTCTCATCTCGTGGGTAAACAATATCGTTTTTAATCTCGAGGCGAATTTGACCAGGATTGGTGCCCATCACTAAAATGCGACTGCCAAGAGATACGGCCTCGAGGATATTATGCGTGACGAGAACGATGCTTTGAATGGAAGTCTTCTTCGAAATCCAGAGGTTCAGTACTTCTTTTCGAAGGACTTCAGCGGTGAGAACGTCCAATGCGCTGAAGGGTTCGTCCAGGCAGAGAATCGGACGTTCCATGACGATCGCTCGCGCGATGCCCACCCTTTGTTTCATGCCGCCGGAGAGCTCTCTAGGATAAGCTTCCTCGAAACCTTCGAGCCCTACTAAATCGATCGCTTGTTTCACTTTTTCGGTAACGTCTGCTGCGCTCAGTTTGAGAGTTTCTAGGCCGAGAGCGATGTTGTCAGAAACTTTTAACCAAGGTAGGAGGGCAAAGTTTTGGAATACCATTGCAATATCTGGGTTGACTTCGTCGAGCGGATTCCCGTTTCGAAGCATTTTTCCTTCAGTCGGGATTTGTAGTCCTGCCATGATCCTCAGGCAGGTGGACTTTCCCGATCCCGAGGGGCCCAATAGAGTAAGAATTTCATTCGGCATTAAAGTAATGTCGATATTTTTCAAAACTTTAATCTTTTGGCCTGAGCTCAAGACGAAGCTCTGATGAACCGCTTTTAGTTGAATGAGTGGGGTTGGGGTATTGTTCGTCATAGTTATCTTTCAAATCGGTAGCGTTTCTCCGCCAGCTGGTAAACTCGAGACCACACTACGCGATTAATCGAAACGACAGTAACTACCATTGCGATGAGGCAAGCAGCGAGAGTGTGAAAGTTTCCTGAGCTCGTCGATTCGCTGATCAGAGCACCCAGGCCGACGGTGTGCAGAGTTGAGCCTCGGTATTGTAGGTATTCTGCAATGATGCTCGCATTCCATGCTCCTCCGGCCGCTGTCACCCAGCCTGTTACTAAGAACGGAAAAACGGACGGAAGGTAGAGCTTCAACCATTTCGTCTTCCTCGAAAGCCCCATTAGATGAAATGATTCACGCAAGTCATTCGAAATGCCGATCGCGCCGGCGAGCACGTTAAAGAGGATATACCACTGCACTCCAAGAAGCATGAGCAGGCTAGAGCTAATTCCCAGCCCGATTCCGAGCGTAGTAAAAACCGTGAGCGCAATCGGATAGAGCATCGGTGCAGGAAAGGAGGCGCCTAATTGAATCAATGGTTGGAAGAGCCTAGTCAACTTTGGAGAGAGTCCGATCACGATTCCTGCTGGAATCGACCAAACAGACGCGATAATGAGTGCGGACACCACGCGCAGAAAGGTGAAGGTTGTTCCGACAAAAATTCTTTCCCAATCGACCCATCGAACGGGTTCGACTAGTACGAAAACCTTTCCAATAACAACGAAACAGATAAGTCCAAGGGCGCCGACGATCAGACTACGCAAAATTTTCGATTGATCGAAAATATTAGCAACTCTGAACATCCGCCGTGTTTTTACTCTTGGCTTCTTCGCGCTAGAAGATTCGACAGCATTTGGGAGTGAAAGACGATTGGTTCGTGATCTGCCGATGCCATTTAGCAAATCGGAAATCGCGGAGGAGACCGCTTGGAAAACTTTAGAACCTCGGAGCAGAAGAGACATCGATGGGATATTTGCAGCTCCGGTTTCGAGAGTTTCAGTGAGGCGAAACTTTCCCGTCCATGAAACGATCGGTCGCCAGATCACAAAATCCATGAAAATAATGACGAAGGCCATCGTCAACACGCCTGCAATCATTGCGTGTGAATCGTTCTTTTCGATAGCGAGCGCCATGTAAGATCCCAGTCCAGGAACGCGGAAGTTCTTTTCTCCGAGGGTAAACGCTTCACAAATGGTCAGAAAAAACCATCCTCCGGCCATCGACATGAGGCTATTCCAAGCCAGTCCAGTGGCGGCACAGGGTAGCTCAAGTTTAAGAAGCTTTTGGAATTTTCCGAGTCCGATATTATCGGTCATTTCATGCAGCTGAACCGGAACAGCTTTCAGCGAAGAAATGTAACTGAAAGCCATATTCCAGACCTGCCCGGTGAAAATCATAATCACACAGGCCAATTCAATTCCGACATTACTTTTCGGAAAGACTGCCACTAAGCCGAGCACGAGCCCCGGTAGGAAACCGAGAACGGGGATAGACTGGCCAATATCTAAAATTGGCATAATAATCCGTTCAGCAAAACGATTTTTCGCAGCGGCGTATCCGAAGATGAGGGTAAAAACGAGCGACAGGCCGTAGGCCAAAATTGCTCTGGAGACCGAAAAAAGCGCGTAGAGCGGAAGCGCCGATCGCGAGAGCGAAATCACGACGTCCGGCTGGTACACCCCTTTCCAGCGTTGGGCAGTCGTGATCACGGCGTAAATGGTAAATCCTACCAAAATGAGTACGACGAGGTCGCCGATTTGTAATTTCCGGACCGGGAAGTGCAAAGTTTTAATCATATGAGCATGCGAAGGTTAACGGAATCCCCGTAGTTGAACGACTAAGACTAAATTTTAATATTTTCCACGAGCTCTTTTCGAATGGATTTGAGCTCTTTTAGTCGCTGGGGTCCCGTAGATGGATAGGTCATTTTTAGCTGCTTCAGAGCCTCTATAATAATTCTCGAAGTGATGAGATGAGCCTGCCGTTTATCGTCTGCAGGCACGACGTACCACGGCGAGACCGATGTGCTGGTGGCGCTAAGCGCCTTTTCGTAAGCCCTCTGATAGTCCTTCCACAGCGCTCGTTCGCTGAGATCAGAATTGCTGAGTTTCCAGTTTTTCTTAGGATCGTCGATGCGCTCCAGAAATCGCTTTCGCTGTTCATCGGGTGACAGGTGCAGGAAAAACTTAATAGTCTGTGTCCCATTTCGGTGAAGGTGATTTTCTAAGTCTAGAATGGACCGATACCGAGTCTTCCACACTTCATGGTTGTTCATCGAAGACTCAACATCGCTCTTTAATCCCTCCCCGGCCAAAATTTCTGGGTGAACTCGAGCGATTAAGACTTCTTCGTAGTAGGAGCGATTGAATATGCCGATTTGGCCACGTTCTGGCAATTCACGGGTTGTCCTCCAGAGGAAGTCATGCTTAATTTCGGATGCGGTAGGATGCTTGAAACTTGAGACGCGGCAACCCTGCGGATTCACGCCCGACATCACATGTTTAATGGTGCCATCTTTGCCGGCGCTGTCCATCCCTTGAAAAATTAACAAAAGAGCGTTGCGGTTAGAGGCGTAGAGTAGAGACTGGAGATCGCTGAGCTCATCCACGTGCTCAGCCAGTATGATCTCGTACTGTTGTTTTGAGTCGTAGGATGGTTTCATGCGGGTGGGCCATTCATCCAAATTTACCCATTTTCTTTCCCCCACTTTGAATTCCTTTGGCTTCAGCTTAACCCAGCGCGATTTTACCATTTCGATGTCCTTAAAATGTTTCCGATGGATGCAGTCGCAAGCGCCGCACGCCTTCCCCTAAAATCAGTCAGTGTTTCCTGGCGAATCACAATCATTAAAACAAAAATTCAAGACCCTAACCGTTTTCCACGTGGCGGGGGAGTCGCACTGTGAATTTAGTCCCAGTAAGCTGGGTGCTCTCTACCTGAACTGTTCCGCCATTCGACTCTGCAACTTCACGAACTTTCGCTAGTCCAATACCCCAACCTCTGCTGCTACCCGCACTAGCAGAAGAGGATCTGTGCATGTACCGGAAAATATTTTTTTGCTCCTCAGCTGAGAGTAATTTACCGTCGTTGCACACGGAGAGAGTTACCTGATGATCATCTCCCGATACCTCCACAGAGATGGGTTTTTTTGGACTGCCGTATTTAATAGCGTTCGAACAAAGGTTCTCAGTAATTCTTCGCACTCCCAGCTGATCCCACCGCCCGGTCAATTTTCCTTTGGCATTGTAGGTGAATCGCTCGCCATAAATCACTCTTAAGACTTCTAGCGTAATCCGAATCTCTTTCCCGAAGTCGCAATCGATGGTTTCCGTCGGTAGGATTTCTCCTGCGCGGATCTTATTCGCATCGAGTAAGTGACAAATCATATTTTCGGTTCGTTCAATGCCTCGAACAGTGCTGCTGGCTAGTGTTGAGATTCTGGTCGAAAGTTCTGGCTGTCTTAAAATGATTTCCGCAGATAGTTTAGCGGCAGTGAGCGGAGTCCTCAAATCATGAGCAAGCATGGAAACAAATTTCTCTCCAGACTCCTGACCCAGCTTGAGCCGCTCTATTTCAAATTTTGACTGATAATTTTCCAACTCTAACTTCTTGAATTCCGTAATGTCGTGCCGGATAGAAACGTACTGATGGGGGTTTCCGAATTTGTCCTGTAAAGGAACAACGGTCGTAAACAGCCAGTAAAAGCTCCCATCTTTCGCCCGATTCCGAATTTCCCCCTTCCAAATTTTTCCAGTTGAAATGGACTTCCAGAAAGTATTCCAAAACTCAGATGAGTGAATTCCTGAGTTAATCATTCTATGATTCTTCCCCAAGAGTTCAGACCTTGAATACTTTGAGATTTCACAAAACCGGTCGTTTACATCCGTAATGATTCCGGCAGCGTCAGTGAATGCAACGATCGAGGAAGCGTCGAGTACCTTAATAAGGTCTCTTCCTCTTTTATCCGAAGGAGCTAAGTCCGCTTCTGCCAGCAGATTTTGAGTCACCAGATTTCCCAGGTATTATTATCCATGTCTTCAATAAATATCACGAACATGGACAAGTTAATGCATGAAGAATGCAAACGATTCTATTTCGAAAAAACCTGCAAATTGTAGAGTGTTGAGATGGAACGAAAGCATTGGAGATTCTATGTATCCGACTAAAAATACCATCCCAGAAAAAGTGAGAATTCAAATTGGCGGAATGCTGCAAATCCACCTTTCAAATTCGATCGATCTGGTCAGTCAGGCGAAACAAGCCCATTGGAATGTAAAAGGACCAGATTTTATTTCGCTTCATGGTCTCTTTGATAAGGTCGCGGAGCAGTCGGAGGAGTACATCGATCTGATCGCAGAACGGATTGTCCAACTCGGCGGAGTGGCAGAAGGAACGATTAAGATCGCGGCGACTCGAACATTGCTTCCTGATTATTCTCTGAATATTTCTTCAGGCCACGACCATGTGAAAGCGCTAGCACACACTTTAGCGAGTTATGGAGAGGGGATTCGGAATGCCATCGGAAACGCAGATGAATTAGGGGATCGCGACACAGCAGATCTTCTGACGCAAATTTCGCGAGAAGTAGATAAAAATCTCTGGTTTGTCGAAGCCCACAATCAGTCGCCGCGCTGATTTTTTAGACCGAGCCATAAAGTCCTATTGAAGGGTCATAGTTGCCCTTCAATAGGAAGATCGGTCGTGTTCTGTGATGTCGGCTCTTTAGAACGCCTTCCATTTCAGTCATTTCGAGCGTGACACTTGCAACCAGTGGATCGTGAATCTTTTTCGGTCAATTCTTAAAGCCATCACCCGTTACAAGTTGACGAGTTTCATTTTAGCCCTCTTCGCCATTGGATCGGTCTACTTCGTCAGAACAGCAATGCTACGTTCCCGAGGAAGCGTGAGTGATCCGCTGAAAAGAGGAACAGTATTCGATGCGATCTATGGAATAGGGACCGTAACCGCAGTGAGAAGTTATGCGATCAAGCCAGGCGTGATTGCGACGATTCAAAACCTCTACGTTCGCGAAGGAGATTTTGTCCATAAGGGTAAACTTCTCGCTCGGATTGATGGCGCGATTTATCGATCCCCTTTCGATGGGGTGGTAAACTTTTTGCCTTTCAAAGCTGGCGAAAATATTTTCACTCAACTTCCTGTTCTTGTGCTCACTGATTTGGCAAATCGATACGTAGTCGTTACGCTGGAGCAACAGGGTGCTTTGCGTGTTCGGCCGGGGCAGAAAGCGAAGATCAGCTTTGATTCGATGCGAAGCCGTTCTTTCGATGGAGCAATTGAATCTGTCTATTCTTACAACAACAGTTTCTTAGCCCGTATCGACGTGGCCAACTTACCAAAAGAGATTCTTCCAGATATGACTGCAGACATTGCGATCGTCATTCGCGAGATCAAGGATGCACTGATCATTCCGGTTTCTGCGCTCGAGGCAGATTCCGTATGGGTAAAACGCGGTCATTCAGTCCCGACCCAAGTAAAAATCAAGCTCGGGGTAGTAGATGGGACGATGGCAGAGGTGGTGTCAGGGGATTTGAATCCTGGCGATCGGCTCATGATTCGAAATCGGTTGGCGCCTTGATCTTTTTAGCAATTCGCTATCTTTTAGAGCGAAGACGACAGACCGTTTTGACACTTTTGGGCGTCTTTTTCGGAACAACTGCATTTGTTTCGGTTTCTGGATTTTTTTTAGGTTTTCAAGGCTACATGGTTCAACAGCTGGTGAATAATAGCGCGCAGGTTCACATCGAGGCCCGGCAAGATTACCTCGGCCCTCATGACCTGGATTCATCTTTTTTTGCAAGTGATGTCGGCCACGTCTTTTGGACCCCACAACCTGCGGGAGTCAAGGGATACCTCGGCGTGCAGAGCCCGGAGGCATGGTACCGCAGATTAGATGCGGATCCTCGTGTCTCCGCTTATTCCCCGATATTGACGGCAGCCGCACTTTTCAATTTAGGTTCAGTTTCTGTCGCAGCGAACCTGATTGGTTGTAATCCCGCCCAGCAGGCGAAAGTAACCAGTGTCGCGAATTATATGATCACAGGTCGGTTCACCGACATCAGCACGGGAGGAAACCGACTCATCCTCGGCGACGAGCTGATGAAACGGATCGGAGCTGGTATGCAGCAAACCGTCCTCGTTTCAGTAGGCAGAAACGAAGCCGTACCGTTTAAGATCGTAGGGCGCTTTTCGACGGGAAGTCGGGGGGTGGATCTTCAGGCGTACGGAGCGCTTGCAGACGTTCAGAAGGTAAACTTCACTCCGAACCGCGTGAACGAGATTGCGGTGAGATTGCAGGATTATCGAGACGCCGACCTCCTCGCCAGAAGTTGGTCCCGGCTAGGTCCAGAACGGGTCGAAAGTTGGGGGGACCTCAGTCAGAATATTAAGTCAGTATTTTCGATTCAAACGACCCTTCGATATTTTATGATTACGACTGTCTTTATCGTCGCTGGATTTGGGATCTACAATATCCTGAATATGACGGTTAGCCAGAAGAGACAGGATATCGCGATCTTGCGCGCGATGGGCTACGACACATTCGACATTGTTATGCTTTTCTTCGCTCAAGGACTCATCGTGGGAGTTTTTGGAACTTTATTCGGACTGGTTTGCGGATATTTATTTTGTCGGTATTTGCAGACCATTTCATTCATGCAAGCGTCTCCGAGTAATCCGGAAGGTCACCTTCACATCGCGCTAGACCCATTCATCTATCTCCAAGCGTCGTTTCTCGCAGTTTTTTCTACCGCCGTTGCGAGCATTCTTCCCGCACGAGCGGCTGGAAAATTAACCCCCATCGATATCATTCGGCAAGGCGGCTGATATGGGGATTGTGGCAAAAAAAGTAGGAAAGTCATTTGGCTCGCCTGCATCGAGAGTACTTTCGGATATTTCTTTAGAAATCGCGGATGGGGAGTTTGTGTCACTTACCGGCCGTTCCGGTGCTGGAAAAAGTACACTGCTCTATATTCTCAGTACGTTGGATGATCCCACGGAGGGGATTGTCGAGATTTCTGGATTGAACATCACAAAAATGAATTCAGAAGACCTTCATCATTTTAGAAATCAAAAAATGGGCTTTGTTTTTCAGTTCAATTATCTCATCGCTGAGTTGACCGCGATTCAGAATGTCATGATGCCGACGTTAAAGTTTCAAGAACAAACGAAGCGCCGACCTCATGCAGAGGAATTGATGGAAAAATTCGGGCTGAAAGAAAAAATGGATCGGTACCCCAGGCAGCTATCAGGAGGGGAGCAGCAGCGGGTGGCGATTGCTCGCGCTCTAGTGATGGAACCGCACTACCTTTTTGCGGATGAGCCGACGGGCTCGCTTGATGCTGCAAACGCTCAGACTGTCATGAGTATTTTAACCGATTGTAGCGTGAAACAGGGAATGACCGTTGTGATGGTCACCCACGACTCTGGATTTGCAAAGATGGCGCAGCGAGAAATCGAAATCGTAGATGGAAAAATGATCGTCGATGTCGAAGGAAAGAAATAGTCAGTCGGATACTTCAAACGTTCTATTCAACCCCAAGTAGAGGAGCCCCCATGCAGTTGGAACAGTCTCAAGACGTCGGTAAAATCAAAACACTCACCAGTGACGCTTTTCAAAGAGAAATAGGCCGAGGTTCGGGCCAGTGCGCAGTGGAATTTATGTCGTACTCCTGTTCCTTCTGTGGCCAACTCGAGCCCGCGCTTCAGGAGGTGGCAGGAATTCTCGAATCCAGGGTCAAGATTTTCAGAGTGAACACAGCGACTGAGAGTGGCTTGGTTGAGAATTTTCGCATCGATTCCACGCCCACGTTAATCATGTTCCGAGATGGAAAAAATGTGGGTCGGATCGAGGGCCCAAGTCCGACCGTACCCAGTTTGCTGACCGCCATTTCTCAACCGTTTAAGGCGGGAACGTGAACCAGCTAATTCCTCTGTTACTTTATAATGACGAATGCGGGGTTTGTCGAAAAATCGCAAACTGGGTCATTCGGCGTGCCAAGAATGATTCGGGTGAGGCCACTTTAACCGTGAAGCCGATCGGCGAAAATCCTGCAGCGCTCAAGTTGCTCAATCCAAACCTCAGCATCTGGGATGCCTATGCAACCATTCACCTTTTGATGCCCGGTGGTCAGATGAGATTAGGCGGTGAGGCGGTGGCTGAGGTCTTTCGGAATATCCCGGGGACGACGTGGTTCTCATGGATATTTTCGGTGCATTTACTCGGTTTAAGGCCGTTTCAATCCGTTTTAAATGTTGCATACGAAATCCTCGCGGCGGCACGACCTATTTTCGGATGCGAGAGCTGTGGCACACCCAGCCCGTTCATCCAATTTTTACGAGGCATTCTGCTTAAAGTGACGGGAAAGCACGAAGTCAGGCCTCATCTCGGGACTCCGTTGTTAAAGTCTTCGATACGCCCTTCCTGAGTGATGTCGATCACAACTGATAGCGTGAAGATTCCAGAATACGACATAAAATGGCTGTTTCCAATTCAAGGGGCGATAGAGTACGTAGTGTTTCCCTATGGAGACAATTGGAAAAAATTTAGATGCGCTTTCGGCATTTCACCTGACAGCCTGGCACGGGAGTTTTACCCAAGCGGGGCGCGAACTCGGCCTGTCGAAATCGATGATTAGTAAACTCGTGAAGCGGCTCGAGGCCCATCTCGGAGTGCAGCTGTTTCATCGCACCACTCGGGCGATTGGCCTTACTGAGGAGGGAAAAAATCTTTTCAGCTACAGCCGCAGGATTTTAGCGCTTTCTGAAGAGGGTGAGCGTGCGGTTAAGAATCTCAATCAGGGAGACCGGGGAAATGTTCGAATTTCGTTGCCGACGGGTTTGGGGCTCGTCTTCTTTCAGTCCTTTCTTCCAAAAATTTCTCAGCTGCTTCCCGAAGTGACTTTCATTTCTGATTTGTCTGTCGAAGTTCTGGATCTTTTAACCGACGAAGTCGACTTCGCGATTCGTGCGGTGAAAGATCATCGCCCAGAAGTCGTTGCGAAGTACCTAGGCGAGGTGAGAGACGTGATTTGTGCCTCTCCGAAATTTTTAAAGAAAAGAGAAATAAGAGAAAGTCCGAAGTCCCTCGAGTCTTTACCATGCATCCTTTATGCGGGAGAGGATCCCTGGAATACGTGGAATTTTACTTCCGCGAAAGATGCAAGTATCCAAGTCGAAGTGCGTGGAAGTCATGCAACGAATTCTTACCTGGCCTCCGTAGCCCTTTGTCGACAAGGGCTCGGAATCGCGAGGCTACCTTATTACGTCGCAGCAGAGGCAATCGCTTCTGGCGAACTAACGGAACTCTTTCCTCGGTATGAGATCTCGACCCATCCGCTCTACCTCGTGCACCTTTTTAACGAATACACCGCGAAAAAGAACCGAGTAGTGAAGGCAGAAATCGTGAAGTGGTTCAATGAAAGACCCGAGTATTTTACGAAAGCTCGAAAGGGCAAGTAGGCCCTAGTTTTTGATTTCGAATACCGACTGAATCTCGACCACGCTATCCAGGGGAAGCGATGAGGCACCGATAGTGGCTCTCGCATGGCTTCCGGATGCGCCGAAAAATTCTTTCATAACCGTGGATGCTTCATTCATGATGAGCGCGTGATTTTTAAATCCCGGCGCCGTATTAAAAAATCCGGTGAGCTGAACACACCTGACAACGCGATCTAAATCTCCACCGAGGGCTTCTTTTAAAACGGCGAGCACGTTCAAAGCGGTTTGGCGGGTAGCCGCCTTTGCTTCTTTGAGTGATACGGGTTCTCCCACTCGTCCCGGGAAAAGGACCTTTCCATCTTTGATCGAGATTTGATTGATAAAAATTAAATTTCCAGAAATGACAGAAGTTCGGTAATCGCCCACGGGCTGAGGCGCTTTTGGGAGAGGAGGATAGGTCTTCACTCTAGGAACAGTTCCCGGATTTTCTGAGGATGAGAGTGCCGCGCTTTGAGGGTTTAGTCTCACTTTTTTCATTCCCTGAGCTACAGTCGCGAGTGACCTACCTTGCTGATGGGGATCGACCGAATCAGGAACAACGATCATTCCATGAGACGCGAGCGTATTTGAAAACGAAGTGGAGGCGAGTTCCTTGCCTCTTCCGCTTCCGGCGGAAATAAATACCGTTCCGGGAATATTTACCAAGCTTTTAGCGGTCCAGAGATCGAGTGTTCCCTCCATAAAGTGAGACAGGCTTGAACTGACGTTCCCGAAGTAGACCGGCGAGCCAAAAGCGATTCCATCATAGTCGGAAAGTTCGCTTGGGGAGGCGATGGGGATGCCCTGAAAGAGATCTTCATTCACGGGGTCGAGTGGAGGCGTGCGTTTCAAAACTGCTTTGGCATTTTGGACGGACTCTATTCCGGCCGCAATTTCTCTTGCGATCTTCAGTGTTCCGGCGGTTTTTGAGTGGAAGAGCACGAGTATTTTCAGAGCGGTGGGTGCAGCGAGTGCAGGAGGAATCATGAGGTTCACCAGAATAAATAATAGAGGCAGTGATTGGAAAGGCATCTGGCGAGGACCCTACCTCGAAAAGGTCGACGTCGCTGATGCGATTCAGAAACAGGCCGTCTTCAGAGAGGAACAATGGAGTGCCTAAGAGAGTCTTTTCACATAGAGATTTTGAAATTGCCCGGTGCAAGCTTTAGCGTGAACCAGAGCATTCCGACGCTGATGATAAGCCAGCTGAGAGTCCAAAACCAAGAAGGCAGGTGAGTGAGTTTCGCCATCCGATGCGCATCGCTCACCGGGCCACCGGAATTTTTTCGCGCAAGCAAGTCCCGCAAGTCGAAGAGGGCATTCAGTGCCGTTTGAATTCCAAGAAATAGGAGAACGGATGCTAGGAAACGTGAATAAGGTGGAACTCTCAAAAGAGTGAAGAAGGCTGCGAACAATAGAGTGGTGAGAATCCCAAAGAGATTTCGAATCCAGATGAAAACTGAAAGGGTCATTAAGGAGCAAAGGATGAGGGCAATACTGCGGTGATCAAGGGAGCCCATTCCAGTGCTGGCGCTTAGACAGGCGTAAAGCAGAAGACATCCGCCGAGGGTTGCGCCGAGGTATCCAGCACTCGTGACGAAGAACGCACGAATCCGACCCTTTGGGACTAGAAAATGGGTGAGTCCACTTCCATCTCGCTCGAGCGTGATCCGAATCGAGTACCCACCCACTAGCACTGCTGCGAGGGCATGGGAGCATTCGTGGATCCATGTCGTGAAATAGCGGATGGGAAAGAGAAGCCTTCTACCCAGCGAAGTGAGTGACAATGCGAAAGAGAGAAAAAGAATGAAATAGACCGAGGTGGGTACGATCATCTCTTCCGCCGAAGGTTATCCCAATCTTCCCGCAGACGACGCCCAGAGGACAAAAATTCCAAGCAAGACTCGGTAAACGGCGAATGGTAAAAAACTTCGGCTCCGGACCCAGGTTGTGAACCAGCCGATGACAGCCCAGGCGATGAAGAAGGCGACGGTAAATCCGGTGAGTAAGACTGCCCATCCGTGAGAATCCATCACGAGTGACGACTCTTCGCGGTGCAAAACTAAAGTCTTCAGCAGATCATAAGCGGTAGCCGCGAGCATCGTCGGAATAGAAAGAAAGAATGAAAACTCAAGCGCCGTGGAGCGGGTGAGCCCGACCACTTGGCCCCCTGCGATTGTGCTCATCGAACGGGATGTTCCTGGAAAAACGGCGGAGAGGATTTGAACCGCACCGATCCACACGGATTGGGTGGTTGTGACTTCAGATAGCTCCCTTGTTTTACCACTCGAGCATTTTAGGTCGATCGCTCCCATGGCGACTCCGCCGATGAGCAGAGAAGCCCCGATGATGGTCATACTTTCCAGGTGTTTACCGATGAGTTTCGACATCAGAAAGGATGGGATAGCGGTGACCACGAACGCGACTAGCACCAGGGTGAAAGGATGTTTCATCTGAAAGCGGTAGGTGCTGAGGAGGTTCGTCAGTCTTTTTCTAAAGTAAATTAGCACAGACAGAATCGCACCGAGTTGGATGACGATCGCGAACATTTTCCAATATTCATCGTCCATTCGGAGGCCGAGCAGAGATTGTGAAAGTCTGAGGTGAGCCGTCGAACTGACCGGAAGAAATTCAGTTAACCCTTCGATCACCCCGAGTAGCCCTGCTTTTAGAAAATCATCCATGAGAAAAGACTAATATTCTTTTCCTAAAATTTCCCCTGCAAACTTTTCGCCTTTTCGAGGTACGCGTTTCTCGCTCGCCAGAAAGAACTGAAGGAAGCTTCGTTCCAGACCAGCAGCCTCGCTCCGATCCAGTCTCCTCCAGGAAGGGGTTTGCTGCCATCGCTCTCCATTGCTTTTAGGTATTCAGCCACCCAATCGCCCGCGTCTCCCGGTTGGTAGCCGCGTCCGAATTGCTCGGCATGGAAACCGTCACCTTTTGTAACGGAATGAACCACTTCGGCAAAACCATTCGCTTTCTCGACGATGGCTTCGATGATTTTAGAAAACTCAGGCTCCCCAGAAAGAATGCGTTTACGCGGTTTGAACTTTTCTTCGCCGCCTAACAGACGAGTGAAGAATCGATGATTCACAGATGTGAAAACGATCTGTTTTTCGTCTAAGAGAGTGGTGGCTAGTCGATAGTAGAATTCTCCCGCGGCCTGAGTCGCGATCACCCAGGGGTTCCCGCCATGAAAGCGGTCTTCGGCGTAGCGCCCGAGGGCTACTACGCCGCGGAATCTCGGATCCTGGAAGCGTTGGTTGAAGCGGTAAATTTCTAAAAATCGATTTTCAAGACGTTCCATCGTGGAGAGGACTCGTTCGTCACTCATCCTAAAAACGGGAGCCCCGCTTGTAGAGTGCAGAAGTCCGATGATCACTCCGATATCCAGAGGTTCCATCTTGTGCACGAACCCGCCGTCGTGTTGCCAGGTCGAACGGAGGTAGCCCTGTCGAGCATTCCACGCGTTCAGTAAAATGGATTTTTTAATTTCTTCAGCTTGGGCCCGGTAGGTCCGGGCGGCCCCACTATTTTCGCCGCCGGGCTCTAGTTTTGCAGCCAGGATCGCTCCTTTTTCGAGCGCAGCATGCATCATCAACCGGGTGTGAACGTGTGCTCCCATCTCTTCCTCCCAGAGATCGAAACTCGGATCCTTCCAATGGTGGGTGATGTACTCGAGGTCCCACTTCACCGACAGCTGACTTAAATCGGGAGAATAGTTTTCAAGCGCAGCGATTCGGTTTCCGTCGGCGAGCTTTTTTTCAGTGTATTCCATCCAGCGAAGGGCTCGGTATGCGGATCCATCGTTCTGGGGGCGGCCCCACGGTTCATTAAATGCTGAGCCGTCAGGATTAAATTTCGGTTCTCCAAGGCTCCCGAGTGTTTTCGTCGCTAAATTCAGTCGGCAAAACTTAATGTAAGCTTCTATTACATCCGGTAAATCCCGAATTTCATACACGCTGGCAGCATTGTCGCGAATCCAGGGAAATTGGTATTGTCCCAGAGGGTCTTTCGGAGCGGCGAGAGTAATGCCCTCAAGCTTGCCATCGGAGGATCGGAAAAGTTCTGTGAGTTGATTGCGAGCATTTTCTACACGTGCCGTTCCCCAGACTTCGATGTTTGAGACCTTTCCAAAAAGCATGGGGCAACTTCGACCGTAACGGGGCGGAAGTGCGAATGCGGAAGCCGCAAAAAAAAGGAATGCGGTACCCATCAGCGCGAATTTCATCGGAAGTCTCCTCCGGCTCTATCTTAGACTAAAAGAGAGCTCCGGCCGCCTGTTAAAAAATTGACGAGGCAAGGTGACTGTAGAAATGAAAAAAGGGCAGGTGGGAAACTCCCACCTGCCCTTCTCGATGAATGACTTACCAGTCCGACGATGGGGTCGCGACGGGAATGTAGACTTGAGTAGGAGCCGGCGCCGAGTAGCCGATTCGTGCGTTGATCTGTTGAAGAACAACAAGATTGTAGACGGAGCTTCCTGCGCTGTCGTACTGGGTCGGAGCAAAAACCAGCGTTTTCATTGCGTTATTTAAATCCAGCAATGCTCTGAATGCTACGGGAGCACCGAGGCTGGTGTTCACAAACCCATCGATTAAGACGAGCTCTTTACCGTAGTAAACTTCCGATTGGGTGATGACGATGTCGTTGTATTGCACGCCAGGAATTCTCGATGTGAGCTGGGTCGCAAGTGAAGACATACTCGTTCTGAATTCGGAGAAGTTTGCGAAACGCATGTTCGCAATTTCTTCGCTGAGGTTTACGAGTTCCTGGGTCGGCAGGAAGATCCCACTTTGACGGAAAACGCCGTAAGGGGAATATTCAGATCCCCAATAAGTGCTCGAGTAGGTCGAATCGTAAACATCGTTGTACAACCAAAAGATCACTGGATTGTTGAAGTAGTTATAGATGTTTACCACGGTATTCACGCGGTAATCGAATCCACTTCGGTATCCGAGATCTGCATACTGTTTCGTCTTATAGTACGAGCCATAGCGTGTTCCATAATCGGAGTAGGTCGTGCTCTTCGAAAGAATGGTGTTGTATCGACTACTGCCTTGGAACGCTTCGCTGCGTTCGCGGGTCACTTTCGTCACGTAGCCACTTCTATTAAAGTCTGTGGTGCGTTTACTGATTTCTTGTTGGCGGTAACCCGTCTTTTCTTGCTCGACCGTTTTACGCTGTGAAACCGTTCCGTTGCGACTGACTTGGTCCACTTGGGTGGTTGTTCCGTAAGAGTCTGACGAATTCACGACTTTCACTTTCGTGCCGTCTTTTTTCTTTACGGTTTCAGTGGTGACGGTCGTACCGCCCATATCGCGAATTCTTTTTCGCTCTTCTTTTGCAGCTTGGCGCTCTTCAGCGCTTCCGTATTTGTAATTGGGCTGCTGTTGGGTCTGAGTCGGATATTGTGACTGGGACTGCGAACGCGATTGTGAACGTGCCTGAGATTGGGAATTTGCTCCTTCACGAGCGGCTGCATTTCTTGCGAGTTGGTCTTCAGATTGTTTTCTTCGGCGTGCCATTTCGACTTCATCGACGTTTCCGCGAGACGAGTAGCCAGACTGATTCTGGCTCTGATTCTGTCCTTGGCTTTCGCGGTATTTTGCTTTGTCTCGGGCAGACTGTTCACTTCTTCGCTGCATTTCTTCTGCGCTCGGAGCTTGGCGACCTTGGCGACCACCCGGTCCTTGGCCGTCATCTGCATAGACGCTGAGAGGTGCCAACGCGAGAGCGAGGGCTAACATTTTTGTTAAGAAGGGTTGTTTGGACATTTCAGATCTCCTGTTTCTTATGGACGGTTGCATGGGAGCGGGAAGATAAATTAGGGCTTCATACAAAATTCGGAGCCCCACTTTGCGGCGCTCACGTAGCGTTCGGTATCCACACGGAAATTTTCGATGCTTCTCTCAAGCGAGACGCCCTCTCGCAAATGCGATTCGAAATCCTTTGCTTCGTAGGCGATACCGGCCAGGGACGGAACGATCAATGCCAGTGATTTCTCTCCGCGCACCGCATATTGGCAGGCGAGAAATGCGCTCGTGACATTATGTCGGTAGGCATTCGCGGTATCGGAGTGGTTCACGGTCAGGCGAATTCCTTTGGCCTGCGATTTTTTAGCGAGCGTAGAGAAAAGATCGATCAAACTTTTACGACGTTCGAACGCTTGGAAGGCGGCATCCGGTGAAGAAGTCTGTCGCAGAGTGGAGCGCCAAGAGAAATCTCCGTACCCATCGACGTAACCGGCTGCGGAAGTATTCGACGTCGATAGGATGGATAGAACCGCGAGAAACGTTCGGCGCGCGAATTTCTTTCCGAGCATTACGTTGCTGGAGGAGTTGCCGTCGGGAGTTCCGTAATCGTTAAATTTTTTCCATAAGTCGATCTCTGAGGCTGGAGGCGCGGAATCAACCTGCGACGAAAGACCCACCACGAACCGCTCCATTTGATCAACCAGTTCCGGGCTCATGTTTTTTCGTCTGGAGGTCACTGCGGATAAAGTGAGCGAAGTGCCTGCGAAGCACGGATTCGATTCGTGGTAGCCCGTGTAGGACTTCGATACGGTTTGAACGCACCAGGGATCGAGCTCCCCGAGAATTTGCGCCACTTCACTTGAAGCGAGTGGTTGGAGGGGTACTGGGCTGAGGGGAGCAGTCGCGAGGATGAGGGCAGTCGCTCCGGTTTTAAAAGGCCGACGTTCGATTTCTCTTAAGTGGCTATCCGCTATGGCTATTTCTGACCGGCACAAAGCGGGAGTTGCGAAATGCTCTGACTGCTCGAAAAGTCCGATGTCAGAAATAACTTCGGATGAAACTCCGGTCGCACGAGCTCGGAGCGAGGTTTTCAGAGATTGGATGAGTTCCCGGTGGGGAACTAAGGACAGTGGCGGCGCACCCTTTGCCATTTCTCGGCGAACGCACGCACGGAGGGCAGAAAGTCGTGAGACCAAAAGTTCCCGCACGCGCAGATCTAGAATTTCGGTCCTGAATCTGGAAATTTCAACCTGGCTGGAGCCCTCTAACGACCCGTCGGCTCTAGCCACCGCAGGGGTGAGCGAGAACGGCAACAGCAGTAAAAAGAGGAGCAGGTTGGCCACATTCATTTAATGAGCGCTTTTAACTCATTACGACTCTTTGCGTCAAGTTAGGCTTTATCCAGTGCTGCCGCAACACTGCCTTCAGAGACGGTCAAACGACGAAAAGCCCCGCTCTGAAATCAGAGGGAGCTCTTCAAAATCGATTAAAACGGCGAAAAGAAGCTTAGAAGCTGGTTCCGCTTACTTCACTTCGCGGTGAAGCGTGTGACGGCGTAAGAACTTGTTATACTTCATCTTTTCAAGTTTTTCGGTCGTTTTCGTTTTGTTTTTGGTCGTGCCGTAACGGGAAGGAGGAACTCCTTCTTTACGAGCTTCAGTGCATTCCAGAGTGACTAATACGCGATTACCTTTTGCCATAAGACCCTCCGATTATCAGCGCTTCGGGGTTCTTTCAACACAAAGATTCTCACTTTTTGCCTTTAGTCCCTCCCCGGTAAAACCGAAATGCTCTTTAAGGTTATGCTGCTTGAATCGACACGAGTTACAGAACAGCGCGTTTTTCATACCCTCTGGGAAGCCCTTGCTGCCCATGACCGGATGACTGCTGACCATTGTCGCAGGGTCTCGGTGGCTGCGTTTGAACTCGCGAAAGCGGGCGGCCTTTCGGCAGCACTCCAAATCGAAGCAAGATACGCCGGTCTAATGCATGATTTGGGAAAAATCGGGCTTCCCGAAAGCGTTCTGAATAAACCAGCACGCTTAGACGCATTCGAATCAAAAAGAATGATGGGTCACCCTGCCTGGGGTGAACACATCCTGAAGCCCTTCTCTCACTTGCCTCTCGTCTTGGCGATTATGCCCGCCGTACGGAATCATCACGAACGCTTTGACGGAGCTGGCTATCCCGATCTCTCAGCAGGGGAGTCCATTCCGCTTCTCGCCCGTTTGGTCGCCATCGTCGATACCGTGGATGCGATGACCCAGACGCGAGCTTATCGTAAAGGTCTACCTCTGGAAGTCGCTTACGCCGAAATAGCGCGCTGTGCGGGTTCGCAGTTTGATCCGAAATGGGCAGAAATCTATTTAGCTTCCAAGGGCTACATCGTGGAAGACGATCTCGCACGCGCAGCATAAGCTGCCCCTATGCCTCTCGAAACTTCTGGCGATGGATTTGCATTGAAAACTTTACTGGGCACTCCGCTTCTCAAGCGGATGGCTGCTTCGCTTCGTGAGTACTACCCTGATTTCGACCGGGGAAATTTTTTAAAAATTGCCGATGAACTCGAGCATTTGGAAATGAAATCTCGAGTGCGCCGGATTCGGGAAGCCTTGAGGTCCCTCTTACCGCCAGAATATCCGCGCGCCTTAAAGATCATCATTCGTTCTTCAACTGATCCGAAGTTGAGCGGTTTCGACCTTTGGCCGTATTTAGATTTTATCAGTGTCTATGGATTGGACGACACTGACCTTTCGCTCAATGCATTAAAGAAGCTCACCCCACGCTTCACTGCAGAGTTCTCCATTCGCCCATTTCTCATAATTGATCCGGTAAAAACGCTTCGTTTTCTGCAGACTTGCTTGAAGGATCCCGACGAGCACGTTAGGCGTTGGGCTTCTGAAGGAACGAGGCCGCGCCTTCCATGGGGCGAGCGCTTGCAGAAGTTTTTGAAAGATCCCAGCCCGGGAATCGCAATTTTGGAAGAGTTAAAATTCGACCCGTCACTGTACGTGCGTAAAAGCATCGCAAATCATCTGAATGACATTGCGAAAGATCATCCCAAGCAGGTTCTCTCACTTTTGAGACGGTGGAAAAGCGAAGCGAGCGCCCAGGACGAGAAAAAAATCGAATGGATCACTCACCGCGCTCTGCGCTCTCTGATCAAAGCAGGACATGTCGATGCTCTGAAGTTAATCGGAATTGCGGTCCGTGCCCCCCTCATTCTTAAAAATTTTAGATTCCTTTCTTCGCGGATCTCGCTCGGAGAAGCGTTGGCGTTTCAGTTTGATCTCAAGTTGAAATCCCGCCGCGAAGAAAAAGTAGTCATCGACTATGTGATTCATTTCTTAAAATCGAACGGGAAAAGATCTCCGAAAGTTTTCAAATTAAAAACGATTCGACTGTTGGGTTTAGAAAAAGTTCACGTAAAGAAGTCGCACTTCGTTCGAAAGATCACCACACGCACCTATTTCCCGGGAATTCAGGAAATTGCCATTCAAGTGAACGGCCGCGTTTTGCATCGGGAAAATTGGATTTTAAGCGCGAATTAAGAAAAAAAGCGAATGTGTCGAGAGAGACACAGTTTTCTGCGGACTAAACTCCTGTCACTCTAGTGGTAAGGGGTTTAGTCATGTTCAAACGAAACGCTGCTCACATTGGGTTTGGTCTACTTGTGCTTTCGGGAACGGCTTGTACGCCAGTGACCGCTTTTACAACACCACTTACCCAGATCGATGCTCCAGCCGCAGACACAGGTAAGGTGCTTCGAAGTTTGCAGCCGGCGCTGGCTGTCCGTGCGACGGGCTGCTTGATGTGTCACGCTTCGGTGAAGTCGAACATGATCACTGATTTCGGGCTTGGAGATTCTTATTTCCTGGACCCTGGAGCGAGCGCAAAGGCCGATGGATCCTATTACTACAACCATGGATTCGCTTCTTGGCAATCGGGTACAGTCGAAAAGTCGCTGATCGTGCCGAAGTTCATGATGAATCGTACCGCAAATAATCGGCAGATGAATTCGGTCGATCCTTCGTCTCTTTTAACCGAAATACCGTTCGCGGACTTTCTGCAGAAAGAAGTCGTTGCGGATTTGGATGCAAATCGATTTGGATCTTCGATGGGTTCCATGACTGCGAACGTGAATAAAGTGATCGAAAAGAAATCAATTTACATCGGAGCTCCAACGGTCGAAGAAATTGCGGGTCTGGCCCCGAATCTGTCGGGTGAATCTGCTTTCGGGATTGCAAAAAATGCCGCCGCGGGTAGCAAGATTTCGGGTCTGAGCACCGTCGGGGGGGCAACTCCTTATACGACGAACACGGGAAAGTTAGTCTGTAACGGGGATATCGTCGTTCGTGGAATTCTTTTTTTGAATGCTCCCACTTTGGCCGCAGGCACACAGT
The DNA here is from genome assembly GCA_014376785.1 of Oligoflexia bacterium. GTDB lineage: Bacteria > Bdellovibrionota > UBA1018 > UBA1018 > UBA1018 > JACMQW01. Next base: position 3,947 of record JACMQW010000056.1, on the reverse strand, counting down.
CTTGCCGTATTTACGTCACTGGTTCCGTTTTCCTCCAAGGCGCGGTCACGTACGAAGGTGGAGCAAGTGAGCTTGCGAATTTACAGATTTCCAGTGCGAAGGCGATTCTTGTGGGTTTCAATCGTGACACTTTGGCGAATCGACTCTGTCTGCCAGGGACCCCGAATGCCGTATTTACGCTCCCCTATGCATTCACTCGCGGACCGGGAACGACTGAAGAAAAGCGCCGGTCGATCTCTAATGATTCGGCTCGAATCGTCGGAATGATTGACGGAGGAGTCGATGGAAGTGGGGGTAATCACCATCCACGTTACGAACGGATGCTGTTTAACGCTCCTGAAGTCCACAGTCGATACAGCTCCCATTTCACAGGAGCTGTGATTGCGGAAATCACGCTCTTCCGAATTGCGGCATTCGATTTCGGATTCGACTCGGTGTTCGAAAAGGTGGACGTTTTACCGATCCTCCCTCGAGCCGTCCTGAGCATTACTGATTAAGGATTGCTTTGTTGAGGACGGGATGACGAAAAAGCGTTAACCCTCAGGTCCATGCTTTTTCGCATCCTCCATCAAAGTGCAGAGTTCGTCGCAGTGGATAAGCCCTACGGAGTCCACGTCCATCCGCCAGAGGATGTCCGTTTTCGAATTTCGAAAAATGAAAATGGACTTGCCATTCTCAGGGATCAAATGGGCCAGTACGTCTATCCTGTCCATCGCCTTGATCGTTCCACGAGCGGAGTGCTGCTCTATGCTCTCTCGTCTGAAGCGGCCTCGAAGTTAGCTCCACTTTTTTCGGAACGAACGCTTGAGAAAACCTATTACGCGATCGTGCGCGGAGATTCGAAGGATTCAGGACGAATCGATTCTCCGCTTGGGGAAGAAGGAAAGACAGCCGTCGGCGCAGTCACGAGTTTTGAAAAAGTTTCCTCAGTCGAGCTCGCTTGGCCGAATGAGCGTTTTCCGACGTCGCGCTACAGTCTCCTCCGCATCAATCCAGAAACCGGGCGTTACCACCAGATCAGGCGCCACCTGCGGCGGGAGAATCATCCGATCATCGGGGATACCCAACACGGTGATGGCCTGCATAATCGCCTGTGGCGCGCCGAGATCGGCCGTCCCTACCTTTTTTTAAAATGCTACTCGATGGGATTTACGAATCCTTTCGACGGGAAGCCGCTCGTGATCCGGTCCTCTTGGAACTCGGAGTGGATGCGTGCTTTCGATCGCTTCGGGGTCTGTCCTCGAAATGGGCATCGACCTTTTGCGCGCTAAGGGGATGGACGCGAGGGGGTTTGTCTCATCCGCATCAAGTGATTTAAAATTTCAAATCCATGGCCGAAAACTAGAGGTTCACTCGTCCAAATATAGTCTGGCACTTTTCCGGACCCGTGGGGATCGTAACTTCCACCGATGATGTTTCCACTTTGGTCGAGTTCCAGCCAATAACCCAGGCTTCGAGTTTTCTCCACCGTGGGTGTGCGGTCCCAATGAGCCCGGTCATAAAATGCGAATTTCAGTGTGGTTTTCACGCGGATTTCGCGGACCGTGAATGCGGCGGACCCGAGACCGGGAGGTCGCTCGGCTAAGACGGTGGTTGAAAATCCGTACACGGGATGTTGGTTGATCGTCTCGCCGGGGGAGAAGTCAGCGATGAATCCCTGTTTTTCAAATCCGATCCGATTCGTTAAAGCGATGTGCAGCGCCCCAGGGTTCAAATCACGACCACACGTGGCCTCGGGTTCGGTCCCCGTTTCGTCAGAGTCGGCCTCTCGGGGTTTGGTTGGAAATTTCGGACTGTTCGGAAAGCAATTTTCACCGATTCTTTTTCGGACGCGGTCATCGCGACGAACGGGAAATTCGGTCGAAGGCGTTTCGACCACCGCGACATAGGCGTAATAGTAAGCCGCTAGAGCTTTCAGGTCGCCCGATCCAAACCGAATTTCCTTACCGAGGGCATTCGTAATCGAGGCCGGGTAGGGATTTTTGTAATGTAGGGAGGCTTGGGCGAGTCCATCACAGATCCCGTACCAAGCATGCCAGAGTGGATTTAGCCTCTGAGAGAAACGAGGCTTTCCGGCGTACTTTTCCGTCGCTTTGAAAATTGGGTAATCATAACGATTTCGGGCGATGTCGAATTTTACCGAGGGAGGAAGCGCCTCAATCTGTTCGGCGCTGAGTGCTTTTACTTCGGCTTCAGAAGGAAGGGGCAAACTCCAAGACCCTTTTTCTTGCTGCCAATCGTAGGAGATCGAACCCTGACGATCTTTCCAAAAGGGGCCGCTCCACGGGAGGAGGGATTCAGGAAGGGTGGCTTCTAACGGAAGTTCAGAAAACGTGGGGTTGTAGTTCTGCCCGAAATTTTTAGGATCTGATGCCGGGCTCCAACCTTGCGCATTTGCAGCGGAGACCCAAAATAAAAAAGTGATGAGCACCGCAATCTCCCCATTCTTCGAGTGTTTCTCGAACCGTCTCTCGGTCCGGCATTCCTTGTGCGAGGAATGCCGGACGGACGTGTGAGGGGTGTATCAGAAGGAGGAAGGAAAGGGGACTATTCGTTCGCGTCAGCGGAAGCTGCAGGAGATGCGGCGGCCGGAGCGTCAGCGGCTCTTGAAACATCATTCCCGTTATCGATGGCCTGCAGTTTCGACAGGTCGGCTTTCGCGGCGTCGATCGCTTTCCCTTGGTCGGAGAAGGCAATCAGGGCGGAACCGGCAGTGAGCTTGTCGTTCAGATTACCCTTTTCATCGGTGTAACTGTAGGTGGTCGAAGAACTCATTTTACTCGGAGCGTACTTATCGACCAAGCGGTCGAGGTACATCTTATAGAGGTCCATTCGAGCGCCTAATTTCGAAACAGCAGCGTCATGATTCGAGCCGGCAATGAGTCGGTCATACTCGATGAGCATTTTGGATTTTTGATCGCCACGAATCGGAGAAGAATCTACCCTCGTGATCGAAACACCATCAGCGTCTTTCGAGTAGTAAAACTGAACACCGTTATTCTCGTTGCATTTATAAAGCTTGTTAATGGATACGAAGTCTTTCGCCAGAGTCGCCGAGGTCGGTGCTTCATTCGTGTCGATCGAGATTTCGCAGGCTTTGCCGTCCTTCACTTCTAATCCGGCCTTCGAGATCAGGTCTTTCTCTTCAGACGTGACAGATGAACTCGCTGAAGAAGCTGGTTTTGCATCCGACGTATTCCCTTTCAAAGCCACTTCGGTTTCTGGGGTAAGGGTTGCGGTGTTCTGTCCCGTTTTCTGATCATTCGATTGGACATCGCCGGCTACGGCTGCGCTCGCTTTCACAGGGGCGCGGCCGCGGCGTTCGCAGCCCGTACCGATAATCGCCAGGGAGGCGAGGGACAAAATCAGGACTTGGTTTCTCAAAGAGGCTTTCATGGGGGACTCCTTCGACTTGCACGTTAGGGGATACACTGCAGCTTTCGCTGCTCACCGAGAGGGGACCGCCGGGGGATGGGGTGGGTCACCTTTCACACAGGTAGAGTTATAGCAAAAGAAGACCAAAAGAGTCAACTATAATTAAGACGTACCATGTCATTTTTACCGGGTTCCTGGATCGAAAGATGAATAAAGTCGTCATTTCAACACCTTAAGATTGAAAGTAGCCGGAAAAGGGCGCAGTTTTAAGTAAAGTACTTAACGCGTTCGCTGACCGGGGGTCCCTATGTTTGGTTTTAGCCTTGGGCACATGTTGATTCTCTTAGTGGTAGTCCTCCTCTTTAATGCGAGACGACTTCCCGAACTCGGTTCGGCATTGGGGAAGGGAATCGGCGCTTTCAAAAAAGGCCTCGAGGGAAAGTCCCACGAAGACGATCCGCTTGCGCTGAAAGATCCATACGATCCGAACCACAAGGACTCCTGAAATGTTGCACGCTTGGATGACCACTTGGTTTCATTGGGTGGAGAATTGGGGATATGCGGGCGTCTTT
>JACMQW010000055.1 GCA_014376785.1 Oligoflexia bacterium | reverse complement strand
GCCCACGACATCGCGGTTAAAAAAAAGTGGATCTCGCCCGCGAAGTAATTCGGAGAGGCAAATTCAAATTGGCTCGCGTCTGCAGGGTGCTTTCGGCTTCTCGCTCGAATCAATACGAGAACCGAAAGCCCCGGCCGAAGCATTACAAGCGCAAGGACGATCCCGTGGTTTTAAAATCAATTCTAGAAGTGACGAAGGAACGAGGCAGGTACGGATCTCCACGCGTGTCGGCGCTTATCATCCGTGAACGCAGCCTTTCGGAACTCGCGCCTTGGAACAAAAAGCGGGTTTTACGCTTAATGCAGATCAATAAACTTACATTACAAAAATCTGTATCGCCGCTTCCGAAGCGTCCGCATCTGGGTCAGGTCATCACGATCAAGTCGAACGTGCGCTACTGTTCGGACATCCTGGAATTCAAATGCTGGAACGGTGAGAAAGTTTTTATCGCGTTCTCGCTCGATTGCCACGACCGCGAGACGATGAGCTACGTTGCGGAGCGGAGGCCGCTTTTCCACGGCGATATTATTCGGCTCATTGATCAGACAGTCAGTCATCGGCTCGGAGAATTTATCGAGAAGCTCCCGCATAAGATCCAGTGGCTGTCTGACCGCGGGCCGCGGTTCATGGCGACCCAGACAGTCGCCTACGGCACGGCCTGGGGTTTTGAGATGTGCAACACGCCCGCGTATTCACCGGAGAGCAACGGCATGGCCGAAGCGTTCGTGAAGATTTTTAAAAGAGATTACGTTTACGTGAATGAACTTTGGACGGCGGAATCGGTACTTCGTCGTCTGCCTGAATGGTTTGCGGATTATAATCGCAATCATCCGCATTCGGGCTTGAAAATGAAGTCGCCTCTGGAGTACCGAGAGGCCATTCAATCAACTGAGAATTCGTCCGTCTAAATAGGGGCAACTACACAACGTCTTGAACTAGGATTTAATTTCGACCGCATATTGTACGAACGCTTTCAAAGCCGTGGCGCGACGAAAGCGAAGAAGGCACCGGCGAGATACGCAACGATAGCCACCCAGAAAATTCTTGCCGACCAAACTCGTGTCCCCTTGCAAGCTTCCGCGAGCCGGGGATCGAGTGGGCAGGGCGCGTTTCGATTTCGGTAGAGTAAGATTCCATTCGCCGCGATCAAAAGCCCCGCTATCGGAAAGACCACTCCCTTATGTTCTGAGAACCAAACCAGTTGCGGAATGGCGCTCACTAGTCCCGCGAATGCCGCGCCCATTCCCAGAGCCACGAAAAGTGCGGGTAGCGCGCAGCAGATCAAAGTGCTCGCTGAAGAAAAGAGTGCCGTCGTGGATAAGAGTCGGTTTACTTTTAGGACTTCCATAGGTTATCTCGAGATCTTTTCGACCGCGTAGCCGGAATCTTTTAAGATGCTGATGATCTCCGAATCTTTTAGGTCCTGATCATCTGACATATCGAGCTTAACGGTTTTTTCCTTCAAGCTGACGTCTACCTTTTTCACTCCGGGCTTAGCGGAGAATTTTTTCGTAATTCCTTGCGCGCAGAATGCGCAGACCATCCCATTTACGCGCACTTCAATAGTTTTTCCGAAAGATAAAGTCGGAGCCAGGGCGGAAAACAGTAGCAGAATACTGAGTTTAGACATGAGAGCCTCCTAAAAATGGAACATGAAATTCGTCATTGAGTCGCCGTTCGTGCTGACGCCAATTTCGAAAAGAACACTTCGGTAAAAGAAACGAGCTAACGGAGTGACGACCGTCTTTTTTTCAAGGGATGGGTGATACTGAATCTGGATCATGAGCCACGATGCGATCTCGTTAAATTCGGCCTCGTAAGGCGCGGCTCCGACTCTAAATTCGTAATGGTTGAAATTCGGGCCGATGGTCGGATCCATCAGCTCGGCCTTCGCCATGACAAACAAACTTCTCGATTCCGCGTCGGCTTCGACTCCGGTTAGCCAGGCAGTTCCCCTTTGTCCGTTCATCTGGACGCCACCGAATCCGGCGTAACCGTAAATATTTGCCTGGGAATCTCGGTTATTCCACCTCTTAAAGAGGACATCGTATTGGGGCATGTAAACCCAGAGCTTTCCCCCAGGCATATCCATGCGCATCGAGCGGGCCGCGAATGCCATGTCGGAACGAAAAGAATAAGCGATCCAATAATCCGCAAGAAAAGGCTGATTCCAAGTCATGAGGGCGGTCGCGCCCTGATACGAAACCGGATGTGCTTGCGCGTTTCCGGCAACACTGGCGAACAACATTAAGGCGAGGAGAAAGTTTCTGAAGTTCATGTCACTGCTCGAATTACGGTTCTTCTCATCGTCCACCCGATCTGCAAGAGGCTGCTCCCTCCGATGATTGTCCCGAGTGCCCATGCCATTCCCGTCGGTAGCTCTACCTCGCCACCGGCGAGAATAATTCCCCCTAACGAAAGTGAGGCTAGGACTGAGATCTGAAGGACTCGGTTCCGCCGTAGCACTTTCACTTCTTCCGGCCGAAGAACGAGACTTGCGACTAAGAAGCTTACGCCCATGAAAACGGTTCCGCATCCAAGCATGCAGACGGACTCTCCGTATTGCATGAGATACTGCATGAGTCCCATACTCGAAGTGAGAGAAATACCAAATTGAGGGCACATTGCCAGTGTCGCGAAACCGACAATAAAATGAATCGTAGCAAGCTTGACGAACACGGAGAATGGCGAAGGATTAAGTTGGGTCTGGATTCTTCCGAGCACACTTTCTGAAAGCATCTTCGGCACTATGGCTTGGCCAGTACCCATAAATTCCAGAAACTGTTGGTGGGTTTGTTTTGAAAAGTCATCGTTTTTCATATAGTTTTCTCAGCGATTTTACTCCACGGCTAACGACTTGACGGGCATTTGTTGAGCTAGTCCCGAGAGCGTTTGCAATCTTTTCGAACGAGAGTTCCTCGTGATAACGCATTTGCAAAGCTTGCCTTTGTTGATCAGGAAGTTCCCTTAAGTCGATTTCGTCGGGTGGAGGTTCGGATTCGGCAGCAGCCGCAGTTTCAGCAATCCATTCAGTTGAATCTTCGAGGTTACGTTTTTTCTTTCTCATCGTATCGATGAGTTCATTTCGAGTAATTGTGAATAGCCAAGGAAGGAAGGGCAGTTCTGACCGATAACGTTCTCTAGTCGCATGTAACTTTAAGAAAACTACCTGAAAGATCTCGCTGGCCACGGAGTTATCCGAAGTTTTCAATCGCAAATAACCAAGGATCTTCGGGGCGTGGCGCGCGTAAAGGATCGAAAAAGCATCGTCATTCCCTAAGCGGTATTCGATCATGAGTTGCTCATCCGTTTGCGCGTTAAGCATGCTCATTCTCCTCCCCTGTGAATACGATCGACGCGTCTTTTTGTGACATCCGGTCCAATATTAAACTCTTTCTTTTAAATCTTAAAAAATAATAAGTTAAATGGATTAGAAACCTCGTAGCGTCCATCGTTGCGAGAATTTCAACTCTTACTGTCACGAAGCTCAGTTTGAAACGTATTTACCGAGAAGCACCCGTGTTCCGGGGAAAAATTATGAAAAAAGATAACATGAATAATAAAGTCCGGCCGGTAGAAAAGGGCGCACTTTCTCGTCGTGACTTTATTTCTATTTCTATTGCTAGCGGTAGCGGTAGCGGAGCGGCGGTACTAGGGGCTGGACTTTTATTTTCGACTCCTAGCCAAGCGTTGGCAGCATCTACAAGCCCTGCCACTGCGGCCGCTGGCCACGCTCGGTATCTCAATAGCCCTTTCGGTAGTCCCGGATATCAGCTCTCGCTCACCGGTGCTTATAAGAACTACATGAAGGTGAGCGATGCGAAGTCCTTTGGCGGCGCTCTTACGGTTGTGAAACAATTGGGACAAGGTTTCGATGTCGTTGCTCAGTACCAGAGCCAGTGGCGAGATAATGCGCTCGCAGCCGCGCAAGCTAATTCCCTCATACTCGAACAAGTCGCCGAAGGAGGGTTCGTTTTTAGCTTTGCCACCGTGATTAACCAACACCTCGCTCCACGCCCGAACGCTCCTGAATCAACAACAACAATACGTACCCAATTAGGAGGTGAATAATGAACCGAGTACTTTTTATCGCGATCAATTTTTTCTTAACACTCCCGGCTTTAGTTCCCGTCGCTTACGCAGACGAAGAACGGATGCCGAATATGCCTATCATTCATCCTAAGAAAATTTATTCGGTCCCGTCCGAGGCCGCTGGTGCGGACCTCTTGGAACAGAGGGGTTACGGAGACAAAGAGCAGGCAGTAAAAATGATGAACCTAATGATGGTTGAAGGCTCCGGTTACGTAGGCATGGATATGCGGAACATGAAAATGGAATCAGACAAACCAACCGTAGCGATGAACAATCAAAAAGAGAATAAGACTTCGGTCGTTGAAATGGGCAAAAAGCCTATAAACGCCGGAAATTATAATGTAGACCTTACCCAATCACCGGCGCCCGCGCAGGTCGGCGCAAATGTTTACGAATTTACGGTCACGGACCCGAAACTAAACCAGCCTGTTCTTGGCTTGAAGTTAAAAGCGGAAGTGTCCATGACAAGTATGGATATGGGAACCGACACTCCGAAAGTCAAAGAACCGAAACCGGGTCATTATCAGGTAAAGGCAGTTTTCTCTATGAAGGGACCCTGGGCCCTGAAAATTATTCTGCCGAATGGCGAGAGAATATTTCCGGTTAATGCCGTAAACTCTGCTCCCTAACTTAAAGGAAGAAACCGTGAAAATAAAAATAACTCTATTAGCGTCTGCATCGCTTCTTCTGACGATCTCACTGTTCTGTTCAACGCAAGCGTTCGCACATGCGCACTTAATCAATTCGGAGCCGGCTAAGGATTCGATTATTCATACTGTACCCACATCGGTGACTCTGCATTTTAATGAAGAACTTGAGGCTTCGATGTCGAAGCTTGAAGTGATGAACCTCGAAACAGGAAATTTAGTTACCGAAGGCAGGCCTACTCCACTGAATGAGGATAAAAGTACACTGCATATCATGGTCAACGATACGGCGGCGCCGAAGAAAAAAACTCGCTACGAGGTCAGTTGGAAAGCCGTTTCTAAGGATAGCCATAAAATGACTGGGAAATTCGAATTTTCGTTCCAGCCCGCAACGAAGCGCCCTTAGTTTGGTATGCAGTGGATTCTTGGCCTTTTGCACGGAACCGACTACCTCGTTGCCCATCTCCTTCTCGGTAGCTTGATCTTTTATTCGTGGATTCTTTCGGCGGGAGGCGAAGACGCACAAGTACTTGAATGCAAGAAGGCGCTTCTACTACGGAGACTCGCGGTCGTTACTTTAGTGACTTCGGTTCTTTGGATGATCGTGTCGATCTCAGATATGACCGAGTCCTGGCTGCCGCAAGACCTTTGGGCAGGAATTTCGCAGACTACGTTTGGGCACCTTTGGTTGGTACGGATAGGGGTGCTATTGCTATTGAGCTTCAGTGTGGGTCCGCTCTTAAACACTTCGCTTGGTAGAAAAATTTTACTTCTGCTTGCGGTTACCGTTCCCCTCGTTTCCGGCTTCACCGGTCACGCGTCTGCGCAGAAAAGTTTTATTTTTTGGCGCGAAAGTTTAGTGATTTCGCATTCCCTGTCCGTTGCGGTCTGGACGGGGGGACTTTTTCGTCTGCACCAATGGCTCGGCATTCGTCTGCGCTTACGTACGGTGCGTCCCGAGATGAGCCACTCCGTCGTAAAGCGATTTTCGCAGTTCGCGATGGCCAGCACTGGCGCTATCGGAATCACGGGTATCGCAATGGCTTACCTTGCTGGTGTTTCTCCGAGTCATCCACTGTCGACCGCCTACGGGAGGCTGGTGTTTTTAAAACTCGCCCTATTCGGGCTAGCCCTTGGAGCAGCGGCGCTCAATCAGTTCTTTCATCTACGCAACTGGAATCCATCCCAGGAATTGCAGTTCTCTCGCGTTATCCGCCGCGAAATCCGAATTGAATTAGCTCTAGTAACCGGAGCTTTTCTGATCGCGGGTTTTCTTGCAAGAACTTCGATGTAAATAGTAGTTCGTTACCGTGCCATAGATCGTCTCATCGCGAGATCACTCGTATGCTAAGCCAAGTCGCCTTATTTGTTGAGACCGACCTAAAAAAATCGCTTTACCTTCCCATCGTAGGAAGGTGGATAGTAAGGGAAGGAGAAATGCATTATGAAAACCTACACAGAAAGCCAGCCTTCTCGCGTCCAGGAGATTCGCAGCTCTGAATCTCTCCAACTCTCAATCGACCGTATGACCTGTGGCTGTGGTACGCGAAACACAGAAAATGACTACGAGGGTGACGAACTTCAGAAAAATTCTGATCCAGCAAGCAACTTGGCTAGTGACGAAGGCTGCTGCTGCTCAGGCACGGGGTAAGCCGGCGATGAAAGCATCCATCGCGGCCGCAGAAAAATCCATGAACATCGGGGGCGCGGCGAAGGCATCGGGAGTCAGTGCCAAGATGATTCGGCACTATGAAGCCATCGGTTTGGTGCCTAAGGTAAGGCGCACCGATTCGGGATACCGGACTTACGATGCTAATGATGTCCATTCCCTGAGTTTTATTCGAAGATCTCGAGTCCTAGGGTTCTCGATGAAGGAAATTAAAAAACTCCTCAATCTTTGGCGGAACAAAACCCGGCCGAGTTCAGAAGTTAAGAAGCTTGCGCTTGAGCACATCCGTGATCTCGAAAAGAAGATTTCTGAGTTACAAGCTATGGTTGATGCTTTGAGAATTCTCGCCCTTAAGTGCAATGGTGACGATCGTCCTGAGTGCCCGATTCTTGGTAAGTTGGGCGAGATAAAAGACTGAGTGCGGCGTCCCCTGATGAGACTTTACTTCTCATCTCGTATTTTCAAGTCCGTCGGGTTCGAGTTGGGTGACGCATGGTTCTTGCTCCAATAGGTTGTTCACAAAAAATACAAAAGGAAAAATCTTATGAAAGTTTTTAATCTTGTTTTCGCGTTGGCGCTTTCGACTCTGGGTTCACTTTCTTCAGTTTACGCCGATGAGCCGACTCCCGAAATGCGAGCACAAATGGCAGGCATGCATCAGATGATGGCCGACTGCCTGAAGTCGGCTAAGCCGGTTTCCGAATGCAAACAAAAGATGATGAAAGATTGTCCCATGATGAAGGCAACCGGCCATTGCCCGGTGATGGGCGAAATGGACGCTATGATGAAGGGGGATCACGCCGGGCACGAGAAAGCCAAGAAAGCGGCCGAGAGCGAACATCATTAGGCTTCTTAACGATCCATCTGAAGTTGCGAAAATGACAGGAGACCGACCCTATGAAAACCGAGCCCATGAAAACTACTGATAGCTGTTGTGGTCATTCCCCCTCGAACCACGGCGAGGCAAAATTAGGGATCGAAGATCCTGTGTGCGGCATGGACGTCGACCCTGATACGGCAGAAGAAAAGTTTCGGTACGAGGGAAAAGAATATTTTTTCTGCTCGAAACATTGTTTGCAGGCTTTCAAAACCGAACCGAAGAAATACACCTCTCCCTCCGACGCCAATTCGAGGGCAGTTTCGTCTGGGGATACGACCGCCATTTACACCTGTCCGATGCATCCCGAGGTGCGCAAGCAGGGACCCGGGGCTTGTCCGATCTGTGGCATGGCCCTCGAACCCTTAATGCCGGTTGCTGCAGACGAGGGCCCGGATGCCGAATTGAAAGGGATGACTCAGCGGTTTTGGGTAAGCACTGGATTTGCGGCTCCGCTCTTAATTCTGACGATGTCGGACCTTTTACCGATGAACCCACTTGAATCGGTCGTAAAGGGGCCGTGGTTTAATTGGATTCAGTTTGCACTAGCGACGCCAGTCGTTGTTTGGGCTGGGCTTCCGATTTTCAAACTCGGTTGGGATTCCCTACGGAACCGTCATTTGAATATGTTCACGCTGATCTCACTCGGTACGGGAGTGGCGTACGGTTTTAGTATTTTCGCGACGCTTTTTCCCGGACTCTTTCCATCGTCATTCCGCATGCACAGCGGTCAGATCGGAGTTTACTTCGAGGCTTCCGCCGTCATCATGACACTTGTTTTACTGGGTCAGGTGCTTGAATTAAGAGCACGCGGACAAACAAGCGCGGCCATTCGTGGCTTACTAAAACTAGCGCCTAAGACTGCGCGTAAAGTGATGGCGAATGGTGCCGAAGAGGACGTACCGGTAGAGTCGATTATCCAGGGCGACCAGCTCCGTGTTCGTCCCGGTGAGAAAATTCCCGTCGACGGACGAATTGTTTCGGGTCGCAGTTCGATCGACGAGTCGATGCTAACAGGTGAATCGATTCCTACGGAAAAAACGCCGAAAGACAACGTTTCGGCGGGCACGCTCAACGGAAGTGGCGGTTTTCTCATGGAAGCGACTCATGTCGGGTCAGAAACCTTACTCGCACAGATCGTACAGATGGTGGCTGAAGCACAACGGACGCGAGCGCCGATCCAGCGATTAGCGGACTCCCTTTCGGCCTATTTTGTCCCGACGGTCGTTGGTATCGCAGTGCTAACCTTTGGCGTTTGGATGTGGGTCGGTCCGGATCCTAAATTTGTATACGCGCTGGTTAATTCAGTCGCTGTCCTCATCGTCGCTTGCCCTTGCGCTCTGGGTCTCGCGACGCCGATGTCGATTATGGTAGGCACCGGTGTCGGCGCACAAAACGGCGTTCTTATTCGGAAGGCTGAAGCGCTCGAAATTCTTCAGAAAGTCGATACTCTCGTTGTGGATAAGACGGGCACGCTCACTGAAGGAAAACCTAAGGTCGTCAGTTTCAAGACCTTTGAAGGTTTCGACGAAAGATCTTTGTTTGAATTTGCGGCAGCCCTCGAAAAAGGCAGTGAACATCCACTCGCAGCCGCGGTTCTCGCTGCAGCGAAAGAGAAATCTTTTAATTTAAATCTATCGACGCGAGATTTCGAATCGTTAACGGGTAGGGGGGTAAAAGCGCTCGTGGCAGACAAAAGAGTTTCATTAGGAAATGTTAAGCTCATGGAAGATCTTAAGGTCGACACGGTGCTATTCAAGAAACATTCGGAAGGGTTACTTGAGGAAGGACAAACTGTCGTATTTCTCGCGGTGAATGAAAAGCCGGCTGGTTTAATTGGTGTCGCGGACCCCATTAAGTCGACCTCGTCCGAAGCGGTCCAAATGCTGAAGGATGCGGGTATTTCTGTTGTCATGTTAACCGGGGACAACCGGACGACCGCCCTTGCGGTGGCAAAAAAACTAGGAATCACCGAGGTAAGATCAGAAGTTCTTCCTGAGCAGAAAATCGCTGCGGTGAAAGAATTTCAGGCGAAAGGTCGAATCGTAGCGATGGCAGGTGACGGGGTGAATGATGCACCGGCTTTAGCTCAAGCTCACGTCGGCATAGCAATGGGCACGGGTGCAGACGTCGCTATGCAAAGCGCTGGAGTGACTCTCATCCGAGGAGACCTTCGAGGGATCGTGCGGGCCCGCCGTCTGAGTCAAGCCACGATGAAGAACATCCGCCAGAATTTATTTTTTGCGGTGGTTTATAATTTCCTGGGCGTTCCGATCGCTGCGGGCGTTCTTTATCCGGTTTTCGGAATATTACTCAGCCCCATGATCGCAAGCGCAGCGATGAGCCTGAGTTCGGTTTCAGTCATCGGGAACGCGCTACGATTAAGGAAAGTGGTGTTGTAAACTTAATTCGAAGGTCCTATGCCAAAACCCTCTACAGTTTTAACTCTTCTATACTTCAAAGATTGTCCGAACGTCCCAGTGCTAAAAGAGTTGCTTCGCTTAGAGGGCATCTACTTCTATGAACAGGTGGATATTGAAAGTCTTGCGGTACGAGATCCACTGAAGTGCCATTCTTCGCCAACGCTTATAGCAAATGGCCAAATCCTAATCGGAAGCCGAACATGCAAGTCCACATTGGCATGCTCGTACTTCACCCGCGAAGAAATGATTAACAAGATTCGTTCGTGGAAGAGGTCGTGCGATCGCGGAGTTAAATGAATTTGCGATTTATTTATGAAACTTGAATTTGAGACTTTAGGGAATCAATTCCTCTTCGGAGAACTGAATAAGCCGAGCTCAGGACTAGAGCCGCGATGATGATTCCGACAATTAGATCGGGATAGGCCGACTGTGTACATGAAACAAACGCGGCAGCTAGAAGGACACCTAGGTTTGCAATCACATCGTTTCGGCTACAGGTCCAGGTCGAACGCATGTTGATATCGCCGTCTCGAAACCTTAAAAGCATCCCAGCACACACCAAGTTTCCTAAAAGCGCCAGTCCTGCAACCCAACCCAAAGTTTCGGCCACGGGAAGAGATGGCTGTAAAAACCTCAGTATAGCCTGGGCGATAATCCATATTCCAAAACCGCCCATGATAACGCCTTTTCTTATCCAAATACCGGCATTCCATTTTACTGTTTTCCCAATGACTTAGAGACTCGCAGCATAGACGAACGAATCGCCCAACATGTCTAGACTGTCAGCAACAAGCGATGGTGAGCGGGCACGATTGCCAAAAATAGATTCGACAACAAAAAGCGCGAAATTTATTGCTAGGGCGATTTTCAATACGCCAGACTGATTTTTTTAATTCCTCGTAGACCATCTTCTTTGGCTCTGCAGGAGTTATCCATAAATAAATGATACCACTTTAAAAAAGTCCGGCCGCTCTTTCGAGCAGCCGGACTTTTTTAAAATCTCGGAGCAGAGCTCCTCGCGTGCGAGAGCTCCTATGTTCATCTAGATTAGTCGTCTCCCGTGCGGATGATAGAAAGGGAAGGCAGGTGACGAACTGACGAAAAATAAGAAATAACTTAGCATTCAGATCTTTAGAGACTGAAGAGCTGCTTCACTACGCGGTACGTATTCGCATACGCTTCAACGCTCAGTTCAATCGGTTTCGCATACCCACCGCCAAGTGCGAGCGAAATAGGAACCTGTCTGCGTTTCGCAAAAGATAAAACGCGCCGGTCACGCTCCATCAGCCCCGCGAAGCTTAAGTTCATCTTGCCCAGCGAGTCTTCCTTTAAAGGGTCCACGCCCATCTGATAAAAAATGAAGTCCGGTTCGAAACGCTCCACGGCTTCGAGTCCGACGTCTAAGTTTTCTAGAAAAACAGCGTCAGTTGCGCCGTCCGCCAAGGCGATGTCGAGATGCGAGGGAATCTTCTTAAACGGATAATTCCTCTCTCCATGCATGCTAAAAATGAAAATACCGTCGTCGTCTCGTAAAATGCTCGAGTTGCCATTGCCCTGATGGACATCAAGATCGATGATCGCAATTCTTGACGCATGAGACTCGCGTTTGAGAAATCTCGAAGCGACCGCTATATCATTAAAAACGCAGTATCCTTCTCCTCGGTCCGAATGAGCGTGATGGGTTCCGCCCGCCAGATTGCCGGCGATACCGTCGCGGAGCGCGGACCTGGCAGAAGCCATCGCCCCACCGACGGTTGCACAACTGCGAAGATAGAGATCCTCGCTCCACGGAAAGCCGATTCTCTTGATGATATCCATGCTCACAGACCCCGTGCGCATTGCTTCGATATAATCGTTCGTGTGTGCGAGCCGAAGCATCTCGGGCAACGCAAGAGGGCTAGATTTCAGTTCAGAAGTCCGTATGATTTGGTGATCGACTAGATAGTCCCGGAGCATTCGATACTTCTGCATCGGAAACCGATTTCCCGGCGGCAAATCCAAGGTGTAGTGATCAGAATAGTAAACGTCCATCGATCTCTTTCGCAATGGCAGGCCCGTAGGACTACGCTTTTCGCTCGGGAAAAATTCTATCTTTCAGTTGTTGGTAGGTCTCGAAAGTAAAATGAGCGCCGGTCACATCAAAGTCAGGCGGCGAAGGAAGGAACAAAGCAGTCGGCGTCCCCGCCGCAAGCCCCGCTTGAAGATCATAGATATAATCGCCGATAAATAAGATCTCGCTTGAGTGAACACCGAAATTTTTCGCTATTTTCAAAAGACCATCGGGTTTCGGCTTGGGCGGCGCATCTTCGCGCGCCACCACAACGTCGATATCGAATCCGTGCTCGCGCAGACACTCGCACGTGATCGACCGGGTGTTTCGCGTAAAGATCGCGCATGGCGTGCCCGCGGCCTTTGCTGATTCGACGAATTCGAGAGCTCCCTGAATTCGACGAGAAGTCTTAGCCCCGGCCAACTCGTGCCGATAAATGATATCAAACGCCTTCTGGCTAGCAATCGGCTCAAGCCTTTCGACGTACTCCAGAACGTCGGCTTCCTGGCTGAGCCGGAGTTCCGCTTTCATGGAATCGAAATCGATTCTTGAATCAACTAAAGTTCCGTCTAAATCAAAAACAAACGCGCGAAAGTTCATTTGTCCTTCGTTTCTAATCCTTTGCCTTTAATTCAAACATCATCTCACTCTTCGAAAAGCTAAAATCTAAATATCTACCTGTCACGCGACCATAAGAAGTGAATGTCATCAGAGCTTAAGTCCCGTGCGAATTTGGGAAGCCACTTTAGGCGGCGTGTAACTATCTGTTTTCTTGGGCTTAACTGCCAAGTTGCAAATAGGCTCTGTATGACGCACTAGCTGGCAAATAGTGTCGACATCATGGCGCAACGCATTTATTGTGTGGCCCACGAGCCCCACCCCCTATTACCGAAAGATCTTACGCGAAGCTTTCGAGCAGCGGCTTGAGCGAAATCCTCGCTACAGTCTGCGCGCCCTCGCAACGAGCCTTCGATCGACTCAAGCGTCTGCTCCCAAATTTTATCCGGAAAACGAATTCCGGCATCATCCCTCGCCAAGCGATTGATGGATAAATTGGGCCTTGATGCGCGTGAACAACAGGCATTTCTCAGGTCGATTGGAAAAATAAAAATTAGCCAAGGATTGAAACGAGTGAGTCCGAAACTTCGTTCCCTCGCAAGTTCGGAAGAACCCATCACGATCCACACCCGCCAAGACCTCAGTTTGGATGCGTTCCGCGCCATTTCTAGTTGGTACTACTACGCGATTCTCGAACTCACGAAGCTCGCGAGTTTTGATGAGTCACCACAGTGGATCCCAAGTGAACTTGGAATCTCGGAGTCCGAAGCAGCGTTTGCACTCGACCGCTTGATCGAACTTCAAATGCTCGAGCGAGTGGACGGGAAACTGGAAAAAACGAGTGGTGGATTCTATACTGCCGATCCGCACCTGACCACGGCAGCACATCGGCGTCGGCAGAAAGAAGTTCTCCTGAAATCTGTCACGGCTGTAGAAACAGTGCCCGTCACCGAGCACAATCACAGCGCCATGACGGTAGCCATTGATCCCGCGCTCATACCCGAGGCTAAAAAACGCATTTTGCATTTCCTCCAGGAGTTATCCATTTCTCTCGAATCGAACGGTTCGAAAGAAGTTTATGAAATTCATCTCGGCCTTTTTTCGCTTCGCGCACCAAAGCTAGAAAGGAAACGTTCCCCATGAAACAGATCATCCTCTCAGTCCTAGTCGGGCTTTCGACGGTATCAGCATTTGCAAAAGAAGGAGGAAACGGATCGCATGGAGGCAACACCGAGCTCAGCACGAAAGCTCAGGTAAAATCTGCGATTCACGATGCAACCCTCTACCTACCGGGGCTCTTTTGGAACTAGTCGAACCGCCCGAAATGGGTAAACGACGTTAAAGCGCGTGAAATGGTCGTCCGAATCACTTCGACTACTCGCTATCAGTCGCTTGCGAACATCCAAAACGCACCTTTTGTCCTCGTTGAAAAAGGAGGGTGCGTCTCCGATGGGAAAGACAATGCCGGAGCAGCGACCCTAGGAAAAACCGGGACGAAGTTTTGTCTGAGTGTATCTGAGATTCAGCGCATACCGCCCCTGTCTCTGAGTGAACAAGTCGGTCCATTGATCGGCCATGAGCTGGCTCATCAAGCGGGTTACGAAGAGACGGATGCCCTGTACTTTCAAAACTTCCTATTGGGCGTTTACAAACATGCGCCAGAATTCCACGCGTTCCAATGACTCATCGATCTCGCAAATATGTCAGCGTAAGATGTCGAAGAAGGCTTAAATTCAGAAGTCCCTTCGGCAACCGTTTGCCTTGCGGTGGGCAAACTTCGGTCGACCCAAACTCGTCTCGAAGATTTAGGTGCCACAACCAAATCAGAGAGATTTCTGACCCGAGAGATGATGGAGTGAATGATCGAAGTGTCGGGGACATCGATCTCGACGACGATGGAAGAGCTCGCGGTGGCGTTCGAGCTTGCGACTCGGCCGGTTTTCCCATCAACAGAAACCAGTCGGTGCATCTTTCCGGTCTAAAACCACTCCCAGTTTCCTATGTGGTGTTTTCCGTAGGTTTTTATCAAGCTATCGAAGTCAAAGAGCGGACGGTAAGGAAGGGATATTCTTAGGCCACTGTTAAGCGCTTTCTTATGACGCCTGATTCCGCTCGGCGATTTCTTGAATCGTTCTTTGAACGCATCGTTAAACCTCCTACTCGATGAAAAGCCTACGAAGATGGCTTGCGGTCACACCGAAAAGATTTGCGAACTTGTCTTCATCGAATTCGATCGTCTCGGCCGAGTTGAGTATTTTCAATGCACGACGGACCACTGCGGTCTTAACGATCCACACGGGTGATAGCGGTGCGCTTTCGGGCCTACACCTGAGGCATGGTCGGTAACCTGCATTTTCGGCTTCGAGGCGGTTTTGGAAAAGTTCGACGTTCTCCCGCTTCGGTTTTGCGGGACAGATCGGGCGGCAATAGATTCCAGTTGTTTTCACGCCGAGGAAAAACTTTCCATCAAACCTCGCGTCTCTGGTGAGCATTGCTTCGTAATAAATGTCTTCGCGCTTCATCGAATGATCATAACCTAGGTGCAATCGTTGTTCTGGCCGTTCTCGGACCTCATCGTTCTCTTCCCATTACAGTGCCCTTGAATAGACCCGCGGGCCTTCTAGTGCGACAGCCACGTTGCGCCCCTAATTCGAACTCGGCGCAGAATGACTTCTTTCAAAGATTTAGCGCCAATAGTATGTCGGGTGATTGTATCATGACTGAGAGCGACGCCTCGGGCGGAATTCAAAGCAAGCCTTGAGATGTGGTATCCTTTCCAAGATGGTCAACTTAAGAAACCTCGCCGCACTCACGATCGCGCTGCACTTAGTTTCAGCTACCTTAACCTGGGGGGCTCCCGCTCCGATTTGCACGGACTTGCTGCTTCAGGAGTCGCAGAGTATTCAAGCGATCGTAAAGACAAACGGTTTTATGACCAAACGTCCCTTCTCCCAGTACCGCTCGCTCTTAGGAGAACCGTTTGCCGAAGCTCTGCTAAAGCTCTCCGACAAGCCTCAAGCTCTAGGGAAGACTGATTGGATTGATATTGGGGCAGGAGAGGCCGCTGCCATGTCACCGGGAGTATTTCCGTCGATCGGCGATATTGAACTTCCCCCGATTTAGTGGACACCAGAAAGTGTGGTAATACTGGGTGCCAGAACGGATCGAAGATATGACCAGAAGAAAGTTCACAAAGGAATTCAAGGCTCAAGCAGTCCAGCTAGCGGTAAGCTTAGGGAATGT
>JACMQW010000054.1 GCA_014376785.1 Oligoflexia bacterium | reverse complement strand
GGTATGCATTCACGTGAGAGATCAGACATCGATGCTTCCTTCTCCAAAATTCGAATTGATGAAAGCTGGGGATACGGCAGCGCTCCTGCGAATGATGGAGCGTTACTATGCCGAAGATCACCTCGAGTTTTCAGAGAGTCGCGCCCTGGCTGGTTTGGAAAAACTGCGTTTTGATGAAAAGCTCGGAAAAATATTTCTCATCATTCTTTCGGATTTATGTTCGGATAGCGACTCTGATTCAACTCTACCCATCGGTTATGTCGCAGTTCTTTTTAGCTTTAGCCTAGAATACGGGGGAAAAATCGCCTTCGTAGACGAGCTCTACGTCGAGCCGCAGTTTCGCGGCCTGGGTTACGGCACTCGCGCACTTGAATTTCTTAAAAAAGAATGTGCCCAGCTCGATTTTTCCGCGCTTCGACTGGAAGTCACTCCCACTAATCCGCGTGCGTTGAAACTTTATGAATCTTTGGGATTTCAAAACCTGAAGCGATCCCTGCTGTCTCTTCCGCTACTTTAAAAAATTTCATCCTCTTTAAATAAGAGGTTAACCTCAATCACCTATTCTAACTTTAAGAGAAGAGCAGAACCCCTCATGAACGTGAAGAGGCCCGAATCGATTCAGAACCGATTCGGGCCTCTCTTTTTTTCCCCTCTAAAACCAAGCGTTAAATCTTACCTTTTAACTTCGAAGCAGCGACCAATGAGCGACGAACGGCTTCGACCATGAGGTCTGAAGATCCAGTCGCTTTCGCAATCGGAGCAATTTCTTTTTTTAACTTATCGGCGTCGGCGATGCCTTTGCCTTTAAACTGACCCACGAATGTTTCAGATTTCGTAGGGTAAGCATGAGGACAGGCCATTTCCACCGTTCGAACTTCAGTGACTTTCAGGGAAACGGCATCGATCCCCACCACCCAAGTGTGGGTACAATTTGGCTCGTAAATTCCTTTTTGTACGAAAGCGTATTTCGTCGCGGTGCTCGTTGCGGAAGCGGGAGAGCGGCCGTCGCCTTTCGCGTAGAAAACATCCAATGGCTTTCCTTCGAATGCGAAACTTTTTTTGAAAGCTTGCTTCGTACCTAATGCTGCCGCCACCGCTTTTCCCAGCGGTTCAAACTCGGTCGCGTACGCGCTCAAACGCGTGAGTTCACCCAACAAAACTGCAGCGGTCAAAACCGCTTTATGCGAAAGATAACTTTTCATTTCTACTCTCTCCCGGTCTTTCATTTCTCTTCTCAGCTCGGTGCGGACAAAAACCGCTGACTGAAGCTACGATTATAGATCATCTGTTCCTCGAGATCTACAAATGCGAGAGCCGGAATTCTCAGCGCACTTTCTAACTTCGTCAAAATTCCTTCACCTTCAATGCCGGCTCCGACAAACAACGCCGTAGAAAATGCGTCCGCTTCGGCGGCCGATCTCCCCGCATAAAAGCTGCTCTGAATCGGTTTCTCGATCGGTTTGCCCTGGTGTAAAAAATGATTACCCTGTTCGAGTATTCCCGAGACGCCGATCGCGATAGATTCGCCCTGGGGAACTCGGAGTAATCTTCCTGCATAATCGCCGTCATCATCTCGACGCCACGACCAACCGATCTTCCAGGCTTGTAGATTTGGATCGAGACCTGAAAAAATCCAACTCGATCCTCCACTAGAGAGGCGGTAATGATTTAACCCCTGTCGATCGAAAATTGGTCTAACGGCGTCGAGCGCATAACCTTTCCCGATTGCGCCGAATCCGAGTCGAAGGTTCTCATTCTTGCTCCGAATACGTTTTCCCTTTTCGTCCACTTCAAGATCCGAAAAGTGAGCGGCCCCCACCGATTTTGAAAAAGGATTAAAGTAGCCAGCCGAATCCCTCTGAAGCCTTTCACTCACTCGGAGCAAGAACAGAAGGTGTTCAGATGCCGCTATCCAAGTCATCACGGGAGAGTTGTTGATCTCCCAGACTGGAGAAATCTCACGGTATTCGGTGATCTCATCTTCGATTTCCGACACCAATTGGTGGGCTTCGATGAGAACGGAATCCCCGATTCCAAGCGTTTCGTCATCGACCACGACTTCCAGCTGGAAGTCAGTCGCCATATGCGATTTCACGACGGACAATAAGTAGCGTTCCGGTTCATTCGCGATAGCCATCAGCTTCTTACGATAGACCTATCTCTCGTTAATAATCCAGTTCACGATCGAATCAAATTCAGACTGCACCATTCCCGTCGCCGGGTGGGAATTCTGACGATAGAAGGGAAACTGAATCAGACGAGAGGCGTTCGGCGTGACGAGGTCAGACCTCTGGAGGGACTGAATGCACCGATCGTCCGTGGTAGCGGCAAACTTCCAGGCCGATGTGCCCGAAGAGGTGCCGGTGTGGCATGAGGCGCACTTCGCGTTCAAAATAGGATTCACGGTGTTTGTAAAGACTGCAGGGGCTTTGCAAGCCGCTCCAGCGGTCACTTCCAGCGCTTGGAAGCCGAAGGCGTAGTAAAGGCCGTCAGCCGCACCTTTCGAAATGAGCGCCTCTGAAAAAGACAAGCGCAGTGTTGTGTTTGGATAAACGATCGCGTCGACATCCGCAAAAGCGGAGCCGTCTAAGTCTGCCTTAAAGTCATTCGGATCGGC
Organism: Oligoflexia bacterium; assembly: GCA_014376785.1. Taxonomy (GTDB): domain Bacteria; phylum Bdellovibrionota; class UBA1018; order UBA1018; family UBA1018; genus JACMQW01. Next base: position 28,922 of record JACMQW010000054.1, on the reverse strand, counting down.
CGGATTAATCGTGGCATCCACGCTTTGAAAGAGTCGAATTCCACGAATCGCGATGTACTTCGCAGAGTTGTTTCGGAGACGAACGTTAAAAATTCGAGCGCTGTTTGCTACCGCGACGTAAGGATCTTGGAGATCGAATAAAAGGTCCACTGAGGCGAAATCTGAACCACGGCCCGAAAGTGCCGCAACTTTATTGTTCGCCACCGTTCCGTTCAGAAGCATCGCGGTGGTCACAAATACGGGTGGGGTTCCGAGGTTCACTGCAGGAACAGTCGGGATCACTGTAGTTCCGCCTCCGGTCGGAGAAGGTGCACCACCTGAGTTATTTTCGGCAGTGACCCATTGGCTCACGGCGGTGGTCCATTCCGACTGAGGAGCGCTTGCACACCCTTGGCAATGGCCATCGCCCGCTTTTCGAATGAGCGTAGAATTTTCGGCACTAGCGAGGTTGATGCGAGTCTTCGCAGCCGCATAGGCGGTGTCGATCGCGGCAGTGGCAATCGTCGGAATCTGGGCAACGTGGCAATTCGCGCATTGGGATTGTTTAATAAGAGGATAAACGACGGACGCGAACGCGCTGGTTCCTGAGGAAAGATTCGCGACTCCTTTCTGCGGATAAGACGCCATGACGGCGTCTTCGACTTTATTTAGTCCTGGGACGGGCAGAGGAATGCAAGATGAAAGAATGACAGCCACGCTCCCGATTAAAATCGCAGAGTGGGTGGTCTGATTTCTTTTCAAACCAAAAAACAGATTTTCTTTCCTCATAGTTCCCCCCCGGGAATTTAGGCGATCATCGACAGCTGCATCAGCTGACTGACCCCACCTGGTATGATCGTCCCTTTCGCGTTAATCGCGGCCAGAAACTCTACTAAACTATTATCGGTCGATTTGAGCGTTCCCGTGAGCAGTCCATAGGTGAGCAGGCAGGCAATACTCGCCATTTCAGGTCTCTTTCCAACCAACGGATCACGAGAAGACGATTCTCCGCCTCCGTTGGCAATCAGGTCACTGTAATATCCTTGACGCTTGAACGAAGGGCGGGTGCCCGCCCGGCCCGCTACGTGAAAGAAGAGCGACTGGCTAGAGGAGCCACGGTCCCCCATCGCATTCGGTGCGTTCGATTGGTCCCACCCGATTCCACCGTCCGTATCGATTTGAAGGACCCCGTTCGTGCCTCGGCAAACATGAACCCATCCCCACAGCAGAATAAATCGCGCAAGGTAAGCGTGTCGGTTGTTTGCGTCGTTGTTTCCGCCGTTATGATAATCAAATCCGCCTTCGACGATATTAACTGCTCCGAAGTTTTGCTTACAGGCCGCATCGATTAAAGCTTGGTAGCCTTTGTCTTTATCGCTGAGCGCATTCGCAGGAGCCCGGCTGGCGAAAATCGCAGCATTCACGGGGTTCGCGGGGTTTAGCGCGATATCCGCTGTAACAGGATCGAACTTCGTTTTCCCATCTTCGAGACCCGCCAGAAGGTTGGCTGAAAAATCGATAGAACCCACTCTCCCCGCGATCGAACCCTTCTGGATGTCGGTTAATTTTGCGGCGGCTTTTCGCATGGATTCGCCGATGCGGGCATCGTTGATGGAGTTACTCTGGAGAGAGGCACCGTTCACGAGATTAGTCGTGTTGCCGCCGTAACGAAGAACCGCGAAATTATTTCGCATCCCATCGATACTCCGGTCATTCGCCGCGTCTCCTGCAACGTCTGAGATCATTCCTTTTCGTAGGGCACACTTCGTCCCGAAGAGTGCCATGACATTTACAGGATTTTCATTGGTGTCATCATTTTTAGGACAAGCGATTTGTGATCCGGAAAGCTTCGACAAAATCTCATTCGTAATTGCGGCATTAAACATTGCAGCCGAGTTCACTCCGTTTGCGTTGATTGCCCCTCCGGCTTTCAGGGTCCGCGCGAAAGTATCGTTCCCATTCAGGTAGATTCCCGGAATGGTCGTGCTGTCGACGGGATCATTTGGCCTGGTGCCGAGCGCGCGACTATCTCCGACCAGAGCATTCCCATCCATTCCCCATGCGTAGGCCATCCGCGTGGTTCCATTTCCGCCGGAAGCTGCGAGCTGCGTATACGTCGTTCCATTTGCGGCGAAACTACACGAAAAAGCCGCTGCTTTCGCCGGATCGGATTTTAGGAGAGTGAGAAAAGAAGGCAAAATTAAGAGGGACCCTACTCCCGTCGCTCCCTTCTGCATAAAGCTGCGACGGGAAATTTCTGAATGAGCTTCGTGCGGTTTGCCTTCGAGCAAGTCTTTGGATTTTTTTAAGATTCTAATCAGCATGCGAGCTCCTTCTATTGCACGAGTGCGGCTGGCGAAATCGCCATCGCAGCACAAACCGCTTGGAAAGCCGGAAGGGTTCCGGCGTTTGCGTTTCCATTTGAACGTTCGACAGCGACTGCTCCGACTTCATCGCGGAGCGTGATTAAGGTGCTCCGTTCTTCGGCCGTCAGTTCGGCACGTCCCCAAAAGAGTTCGCCCATTTTTCTGAGTGATGCTTCCCAAGCAGCCGCATTCGCGGAATCTCCGTGGGGTTTATTGGTATCGAAATTACAAAGTCGATCGGCAACTGCCGGTGCTTGCCCACTTCGGTCCAGATTGCATTTATCTGTGCAGGCCGCGATGTAAAGTTTCGAATACGCGAACACCGATTGGACGCTGAGGTTCGATGCCACTCCGACTTCAGGTAGATTCCCAGAAACGGCAGTATTCACGGTGCGAACATTTCCAGCCTGAGCCATCGTCATTCCTAGCGTATCCAAAACTTGCGCAGTCGCAGTTTGGAAGGTCGGTACGATGACGGTTCCGACTGCGGCGCCGTAAGGAACCTCTTTAAAAGTTGCTCCTGCTTCAGATAGGCGCGCAGTCGCACTGATACCACTGTCCAAATTTTTACCGCTGATCAGGCCTTGCAGTACGCCGCACCCCGAACCGGTCACGCTCAGTAGCGCAACCGTCGCAGCAAATTGGTAATTTCTTTTATTTAAACCCATTGAATTCCCCCCCGGGACCCCTCAGGACTCATCGTCACTTCGCTGACTTCTCTTCAATCATTTCAAGTAAGATCTCTCGTTTATTTCCCCAGACACTCCGGACGAACTGCGATTTGTTCGAAAATTTTTCGGACATCACCCGTCTTTTTAAGCTGGGCAACCAGTTCCGTTTTCAGTTGATCGCTTAGAAGCTGATTTGAACCGGATTGAGTGGCGTTCGGGTCAACCGGACAAACAAGCTCCGCGACTTTTTGAACCATACAACGGGGCAACTGATCGAAGTGTGAAAGCGTTACGGCGAGAGAATGAACTCCCACACCAGAAAGCGAACCTCCGCCGTCCCATCCGAACTGCGCCCGCTGGGCTTCCGTCCACATCAGCTCCCACGAGTTATCGATCGTGCGGTACCCATTTGGATAGTTGCTCGAATTTCGAGAATACTTTGCGTTTACTTTTGACGGATCATAAATGGTGATTGTACGACCATTCGTGTTGGATTCGCCCGCCATTGCACCATCGAGGTATGCAAATGCGCCACGGAGACCATCAAACGTTGCACCATGACAAGTCCGGCACTCCGCCTTGTAAGTCGCAAGACCGGTTCCTTCAGGATCACGGCTCACATCGGGCCCTACCCATCGATCTTGCACGAGCGCCGAAGCGCGCATGGCGTTGTTTGGAACGCAGTACATCGTATTAAAAAATTGCTGGAGCACGCGGCGATTCGTTCCCGCTCGGTAACCGGCGTAAGCAAAACCATCCTGGGTGAAGATTCCGGAACGGTCCACGTCACCATTCGGTAGTTCGGTTGGATAAGTATCCCGGACATCTTTGCCATCAATCTTCTGAACCGTGGCTTTAAAGATGGGGCGAGCCGGTGCGGTCGCGTGCATGAGTTTCGATGATAAATCGAGTCCCTGCCGATCGGCGCAGCGGTAGTTGTCTTCGTTATCGTTGCAAGTAATCCCCGTCAGATCCGGAACGTAGTAGTCTTTGCCGGTTAGAATTTCCCGATAATCTGCGCGGTCCCGAATTTTTCCCATGATGAATGCCATCGATTCGGAAAGTTCGGTTTGGCGGTAAGACTGGCTGGCATTATGAATGGGCGCTGCAAAGAGGCGAAGCGTGTTGTTCACAAATCCTGCATCGTCCGTCGCAATCGCGGCTGCTTCGATATTTTTGCCAGCCTTCAACAGGCCGACCATTTGAATAAATTTTGGATCTGAAATTTTCGGCTTTTTCCCCGTTAAACGAGAATAAATCGTCCGTCCCTTATCGATCATTGCCTGATCAGGATCGACGGCGAACGCCGAGCTCATCGTCACGCACGAAATTAGAAAATTCATCCCGAACAAAGCCGAATATCGGCCAATCATAAAACTATTTTTCAAGAAAACACCCCCCGTGTCTCCTGACCCCTGTAACGCAAACGTCCCACTTCGAATTAATAGATTACCAGTTTAGTCAGGTATTACAACCCTAACCTTTGAATCTATTCTGAGGAAATTGTTTAGGAGTTAAAACGCCGTGACGAGGCGTAAAGCCGCGTAATTATAGCCTGTTTTTCCATCTACTTTATTTAAATCTTTGTAGACGGTAGCTTGGGCTTCGAAAACTCGAAAGTTTTTCAGAAGCGTCATTCCGATGAGGGACTTATCTGAGACATCGACCACGCGGTTATCGTTTTGGGATTTTCCCGCCCGGACCAGAAACTTCCATCGGTTGTCTTGGCCGAATCGTTGACCGAGCTCGACGTAGCTGCCGCCGCGAGTGAATGAATCTTTCGTCGCGGGAGCCGACAATCCAACCTTCATCGAAGTCAGCCCCATTCGAATTTCAGTCGTATTCGTAGGCCGAATTTGGATGTCCCCTCCAAAGATCGTCAGAGCCTTTCCTTCGGGAACCGTGTTCCCAGTATAGGTCCCCGTGTAATAGGAAAGTCCCATTCCGAACCGCGGCCCGAATCCAAACGCCCAGCGTGTTCCCATCGCCTTGTTATTATTATTATCCGGTCCACCGCCTGCGGCAGCAAAGTTCGGATATTTCACGCCCGCGGCGGATTCGCCAGCGACTGGAGAAGTCCCTCCCTCGCTAAATCCATTCACAACGTAAAAGTGCAAAACAGAATTGAAGCTAGCCGATTCAGCGAGTGTCCACTTCGCGGCGACTCCGAGGTCGGCCCAGATGTCAGGCAAAAATGACTGCTCGGTGGTTCCCGTCGTGCTGACTTGAAGAAGGCGGCTCGTGTTCACCCGACCCCCGAAAATATTATGCGGGGACATGTCGTCAAACGGGATCCAGATCTTTCCCCACCGGAGCTGGATCTTCGGCGACACGAGGTAATCAACCTCGTAATAATCGAGGCCAATAATGGAAGCCGAAAAAGTGAAGTCTTGGTTCGGAGTGTATTCTACCAACATCTTTTGGTGATAGTTGTCAAAACTGAGGGAGCCAACGTTTGCACCCCCGCCCTTCCAGCTTTTCAGCAAGAAGTCGTAATAGAATTTGAAGTTAGGAATCGTCCCGCCGGGTTGGACTCCATGAGGACTCATCCCGGAAACAGAGGTTCCTCGCGTTGGCGTGGAACCTCGCTGCACGGAGGGAGCGCTTCGAGCACTCGGGCTAGCGGTTAATGCGTCTAAGTCGACGGCTTGCTCTGCGCCACGGCTTGCTCGAGCAGGGGCAGCGGGGACCGGTTGCCTTGCCGTCGGAACTGCCACGCGTGCGGGAACGCTCGGAACAGCGTTATTTTGGAAACTATCTCTCGGCGCGACCGCTTGAGGCGCGACCGGTACTTGGGTTGTTTCATCCTGAATCGGTCGGGGCATTGGCACGCGCGAAACGGGTTGCGCAGGCGCTGCGCTCGGCCGAACTCGGGGCTGAACTCGAATGTTCGATGGCCGTTGCGCGCCTTGGACCGAGATATCGCCCGGCTCAGCAAACGCAGAGAGCGTGATGAGTACAGAAATAAAGAAAACGGATCGAACCCACACGCCTGGCCGAGAATGAACTGTCATGAACATGACGAAAATCTTCGGCGGGAACAACTCATCTTCCAAGTAAAAAGTTCAACCCATTCGGTTCAGAGGGGAATTTAATTCAAAGAATTTGTACGGTCTGAGTCGAGCAGACCGTAAATTCGGGTATTTCTCCAACTTCCGCACTCGAGACAGTCCTCTCGCAACTCCCCTTCGAGCTGAAAACCTGTAGATCTTGCCACATAATCGGAACGAAGATTTTCCGCGTTACAACGAATCTCTAACCGGTGGAAATGAGCCTCAAAGCAACTCAATGAAAGCGTGCGCACCGCTTCTGAAATGTATCCGTGACCTTCATGCGCGCCAGAAATCCAATATCCGAGTTCCGCTCGCGCGCTCACCCGGGAAACGGTGTGCAAGCCGATATTCCCGATGAAATCACCGTTTTTCAGATAGATTCCGTAATCGAAACCTTCAAACTTTTCCCGGTTTTTCAAACACTGCACCAGGTAGTCTTCCGAATCCTTCACCGAATTCGTAAAACTAACCCACGGCAAAAACCGAGACATGCGCGTACGATCTTTCTCAATCGCCGCGAAGGCGATCGACGATCGAGACATCTCGGAATTCACGCCGAACCCTAAACCCGGTCGATTCTCCCAGAGAACAAGGCGCGAAGTTTCCAGACGCTCGCTCGGTGAACTGACGGCACGCATAGGAAACTCCGAGCTTTACTGATCCTAAGGATTAATCGACAAATGCCTTGAGAAGCTTCGCTCGCGAAGGATGGCGCAGTTTTCGAAGCGCTTTCGCTTCGATCTGACGAATCCGTTCCCGCGTGACAAAAAAATCTTGGCCGACTTCTTCCAAAGTGTGATCGGACTTTTCGCCGATCCCAAAGCGCATCCGCAAGACCTTCTCTTCACGAGGCGTTAAAGTCGCAAGGACCTTACGCGTCTGTTCCGAGAGGTTAATGTTCATCACCGCTTCCGCGGGATTGATGATCTTTTTATCTTCGATGAAATCGCCGAGGTACGAATCTTCCTCTTCCCCGATCGGGGTCTCGAGAGAAATCGGTTCTTTCGCAATTTTTAGAACTTTGCGTACTTTATCGACTGGAAGCTCCATCTTCACGGCGACTTCTTCCGGAGTCGGTTCACGACCGAGCTGCTGGACGAGAAGGCGAGAAGTTCGGATGAGTTTGTTGATCGTTTCGATCATGTGCACCGGAATTCGGATCGTTCGAGCCTGATCCGCGATCGCACGGGTGATCGCCTGACGAATCCACCAGGTCGCGTAAGTGGAGAATTTATAACCGCGACGGTATTCGAACTTATCAACGGCCTTCATGAGTCCAATGTTCCCTTCCTGAATAAGATCCAGGAATTGAAGTCCGCGGTTCGTGTATTTTTTTGCAATCGAAACGACCAGGCGAAGGTTGGCTTCAACCAATTCGGATTTCGCGATGTCCGCTTTCCGTTCGCCTACGGCGAGCGAATCATTGATTCGGCGAAGCTCTTCGATATCGATTCCAGATTCTTCTTCAAGTTTCTCGATGCGTTTAGAAACATCGTCTTCTTGCTGAACAAGCTGAGCCAGCTTCGGCTCCAGAACATCGTACTTGCGAAGTAAAGGACCGACGACATCGCCGCCCTTTTTGAATTCTTTCACGAGTTCTTTGAATTCTTTTTCCTCTTTAATGACGAGGTAATCGTAAACTTTTTTACGATCAATCAAGAGCTCTGCAGAGCGCTCCGAATATTCTTTGATCTTCAGAGAAAGCGCGTTGATCGTTTTGCGGTTGAAGGCAATGAATTCAAACGCAGTTTCCACTTGTCGTTCGCGTTTCTGAACTTCGACCTGAAGCTTTTTCTTCTCTTCGATAGGAAGTTTACGACCCTCGGGACCGTAGAGCTTCTCGATGTTTTTTTCTTGGTATGCGACGAGAGATTTCACTTTCGAAATCGCGGAGAGCACTTTCTCCATGTAAACTTTTTCATCGTCTGGAGAGACTTCTTCGTCCACTCCGCGGATCACATCCTTCACTTTCGTGCGACCACTTTCAAGTCGCTCACCCAGCTCGACGATCGCAATCGTTCCGAGTTTCGAAGCGAGGAGGGCGCGCAAAATCTCGATCTCGCCGGCTTCGATGCGTTTCGCAATCTCGACTTCACCTTCTCGAGTGAGAAGAGAAACGGAACCCATTTTTTTCAAATAAAGTTTTACTGGATCAGCTCCGCGCGCCAGTTCTGCGGTTGCTGCGGGTGCCGGCTCATCGTCGTCATCATCGGATTTTGCGCTCGCGCCTTCCGAAGATCCCTCTTCGTCATCACCCTTTTTACGGAGGGAGTCGATGACTTCAATGTCGTTTTCGCCGAGGAGGTTCATGACCTCATCGAGTTGCGCCGCGGTGACGATCTCCGCTGGCAGCATTTCGTTCACTTCTTCGTAGGTGAGGTAGCCACGCTGGACCCCCATATCGAGAAGTTTCTTAATGTCTTTGTTTTTAGAGAGTGACGATTCGCCTCCGACCACTTCAAGCTTGGCCTCGGATGGAGTTTCGGACTCAAGATCAGAGACGTCAGCAGTTTGATCTGCGATGGTTTTTGCGGACGGGGGAGTTTTAGACTTCGTCATAGAAGGTGCCAAATTCCTTTATTCTGCGTTGCACGTCAAGGTATTCCTTCGCCAGCCTCTCGCGTAACTCCGCGTCTTTCTTCAGTTCTGCATCGCGGATCTTCCGCTTCAACTCCTGCGAGAAGCGTGCCCATGAATGCGAAAGACCGCGCTGAACCGCGATTCGAAATTCACCCTCGGTAAAAGGCGCAGTGTTCGGTGCATCTCCTCCGAACTGACTCTCATTCAAAAGGGTGGCAATCAAAGGGTCGAAGGGCTCCGTGTCGCCGTCCGTCCCGACCTCTGTTCGCTCTTCCCCCAATGCAATCGAGGCGATCAACGCCTCAGAGGAAATCCCGCGGTCAATCAGGGCATCGATCACCTTCCGAACGCTCGGGTGATCCGCGAGCTCATGAACAGGTAATCCTTCGGGAAGGTAGGCCCTCGATTCTTCGAGCATCGAGCGAAAATTTCCTCCGCGCAGGATCCCTCGCACTAGGATGGTTTCTTTTTGGGACGGTTTCTGACTCGCTGCTCGGCGTTTTGGGACTGGAGAAGCGCCATTTTTCGCCCCGAGAACAATCGAGGTCTGCCCTGGATTCGGGGGTGCCACTACCCTCGGCGTGCTTGAGCGCGCAGGCTTTGCCGCTGCCATCGCCTGCTCCAGAAGAGAGCGGCCAATACTGAAATCCTGACAGACCTTATCCATGCGAATTTCCCGACCCACGGGATCTTTCAGAAGCGAAAGCCACTCGCCTACTTGCTTGACTGCTTTCGTACGCTCTTCCGTTCCCTTCAGCGAAAAAACCCGCGCCGATTCGATCCTGGAGTCCAGCAAAGGTCCCGACCTGCCGAGGATTTCGGCCATCCGAAGTTTCCCCTCCGGCAAACTTTCTCCCGTCTCTCCCTCGAACAAAATTTCATCCGGATCGAGGCCATCGGGAAGGCTGGCTCCATGCAGGATCAGCCCGTTTTTCAAACCAAGCTCCATCGCCCGGTCCGTCGCAGTGATCCCGGCGCGGTCTCCATCGAAGAGAACCGTGATTTTCGACGCAAATTTTCGAAAAAGCTGGAGGTGATCCTCGGTGAGGGACGTTCCACAGGTTGCGACTGCGTTTTCAAACCCGCCGGCGTGCAGCGCAAGCACATCAAAATAACCCTCTACCAGAATCACTTCGTCTTTTTCGCGAATGTGCTTCTGCGCTTGAAATAAGCCGTAGGCGATCTTCGACTTGAAAAAGAGCATCGACTCTGAAGAGTTCAGGTATTTCGGGCTCTCTCCTCCGACATCCGGTGCATTCGCAGGGGTAGGCAGACCGCGACCTCCAAAACCCACCACTTTTCCACGCAAATCCAGAATCGGAAACATCGCGCGGTTCCGAAAGAGGTCGAAAAACCCAGGGCCCTTGGTCGTTTCTTTCGGAGAAGCTTTAATCAAACCAAGCTCAGCCGCGAGCGGAAGCGGCGCTTTTGCTTTTGCTAAAAACGACGCGAGCCCATCCCAAGAAGCGGGCGCGGCACCGAGGTAGAAAGACTGCGATAACTGCGAGCCGACTCCTCGTTTTCTGAAATATTCCGCGATGTGGGCTCCCGCAGGAAGAGAGAGCTGCTCACGAAAAAACTTTGCCGAAAATCGATTCAGCTTGAATGCAGTCGCCGTCTTCTCCCTGATTTCGGCCCGTTTTTTCGCCACCTCCGGATTCGCTTCGTCACCGGTTCGCTCGAAATCCTTTGGCAAAGGGAGAGATGCGCGGTCGGCTAATTCCTCGACTGCCTCCGCAAACGAAAGCCCATGAATTTCGCGAACGAAATTCACCAAGTCTCCGCCTTTTTTACACCCGTAGCAGTGATAAAGCTGCTTTTGTTCGCTTACCGAAAAAGAAGGGCTGCGCTCATTGTGAAAAGGGCAGAGGCCCGTGAAGTTAGACCCTGATTTCCGCAGAACGACATGCTCGCCAATGACGTCGATGATGTTCACCGCGTCTTTCACTTTTTGCAGAAATTCAGGCGAAATCCGGCCTTTACTCACGGCTTCGCGAACTAACCGCCCAGAGCGGACTTAACGAGCTGATTCACGAGTTTACCATCTGCGCGGCCGGCGATCTTCGGAAGCAAGGCAGGCATCACCTTACCGATGTCTTTCATCGAGGTTGCTCCCACTTCAGCGACCGCCGCGGCAACGAATGCTTTCACTTCGGTTTCGGAAAGCTGTTCGGGAAGAAAAGTTTTTAGGAATTTCGCTTCCGCTTCTTCTTTAATCGCAAGGTCTTCTCGGTTCCCGGCTCGAAATTGCTCGATGGAGTCCTGGCGCTGCTTGAGCATCGTCCCGATGATTTTCTGAATTCCGCCATCATCGAGGTCGACTCGGTCATCGATTTCACGTTTCCGAACGGCAGCGTGCAGAGTGCGGACATAGAGCAAAGTTTCTTTGTCGCCCGACTTCATCGAGGACTTCATCAGTTCAGAAATTTTTTCTTTGATGGTCATGGAATATCCTTCATCCAAAGGGTTTCAGTCGCGGAAAAAGAGGAGGGGAAGCTTCGGCGATTCGCCTGAGCTTCCCCTCTGAAGGTATCATGGAGGCCGCAATTAACTGCGGCTTCTTCCTTTTTTAGAAAGGCGCTTGCGAGCAGCGATGGCTTTCTTTTTCTTCTTCACGGTTGGTTTTTCGTAAGACTCACGCTTACGCACTTCCGCGAGGATTCCCGCTTTTTCGCATTGTTTTTTAAACTTCTTGAGGGCGGCCTCAAAAGAGTCGCCGTCGCGAATGGTTATTCCTGGCATAGTAGTGTCACCTCCCCGCTATAATAAATTTCAACGCTTTCGCGTCGAGGATTCTACTTATAGAGAGGTTTCCGCTGAACCTCAAGCCCTGCCTTACGGCCCAACACGTCATTTTTCCGATCCCTCATGGACCAGCTTTACGATGAACCCTCCGTCCCCTGCACCGGTTAGCCGAGCAGCAAATCTTTCATGGGGGGATCTGGCGAAGTGGGAGAGCGTTTCTTCCGGAACGAGGCCCCAAGTAAGAAAAACAAAGTGACTGCGGCGCATGCTCTGAGCGATGAAGCTCAACGCTCGAGACTGCCCTTCCGAATCCTGAGATTGATACGATGCATTATATCTTTCCAACCCCTCCAGCGCCTCATCCACTGCCAATGACATCTCCGCATCCAACGCGTTCGCCGCATCGGGATTCGAAATTCGGTAAGCATTCACTTTCTCGATCGAATCTTTCGTCGCTGAACGGATGCCCGTGTCGAAGAAAAAAAATCTTGGGAGGTGTTCTAGCCCCAGAGATACGGCTCCGCCATTCATAGTGAAAAGAATGGGTACTCCCAACGACACGACTGCGACGTCCATTCCCGAACTTCGGCCGTGGAAGCGGTTTTCCATCTCCTTGGCCAATCCGCATTCGAGCGATGTATGAGAATCGGGCAAATCTGAAATTTTCGTAAAAGAGAGGAACCACCGGGCAAGAGCGACGGAAAGGGCGGCCGAAGAGCCGAATCCCCCACTGAGAGGAATATTGCTCTCGATGGACAAAACTCCCGGGGGAACCGAAAGGCCTGCGCCATGCTGGGTAAACCATTCCCGCGCGATAACGATGAGCTCGAGAATTACGACTTTTGCTTCGGACGGTGTGATTTCAAGTGGGCTTTCACCGGGGGAAAAACGCAGCACGAGTCCGTAATCGGCATGAGGAATTGCAATGGCTCGCCCTCCCCTGAGAACCGTGTGCTCCCCAGCAAGGACCCATTTCCCCGGAACCCAGGTTTCAAAACTTTCCATCACGGTAAGATTTTCAGGACTTCTGCGCCCTGACCTTCCCGGTCGATCAGGCAAGGAAACTCGGGAAAGCGATCGGAAATCACTCGTTTCCAATACTGCTCCTCCGACTGCGGCACGATCAGATGAATATTCGGACCCGCGTCGAGCGTCACTGCCACACGCGCATCCCGATGTTCCCGCTTGAGAAAATCGAGGACGGACTCCGTCCCCTTTTCGAAATAACTAAACGGTGGCTCCGCCGAAGAAAACAGCTCGTGCATGTCGCGAGAATCAACCCCGGCTAACTGAATGACGCTCTCCCAATTTCCATGAATGATTGCCGACCGCACACCTTCGAAACGTTCACTCGCGCGAGCAACCCGGCCCGGCCACGAAGGAGAAGTCTTCACTCTCGAATGCGCCTCGGTCGACCCAACTTTTTTTTCCCCACTCGAGACAATAATCACGAGATCAGAAAGAGGAGGAAGATTCGACGGAATTTCAGAAACGTTTGCACCTTCCCAAGCCACGAACGGACCATGAAATGATCGGCAACTCGAACCCGAACCCTCTCTCGAAACGCGAGCGAAATCGCCACGAAGTTTACTGTCTTCTTTCCAACGCTTCGAAAAATCGATCGGTTCTTTCACTAAAGCAGTACCCGCCGCGAGAGTGAGCGCCGCAAAGCTGGATGCGGAGGATGCGATGCCTGCCGATTGGGGAAAGGTATTCGAAGAGCGGACTTCAAGGTCCCCATTAAAGTGGCTGAACGCGGGAATTCCGTTTCGATCAAGAATACTCGGCAAAAGAGCTTCGCAGCGCCGGAGGTGTTTTAAAAATTTTTCACCGCCGAGCGGCGTGAGTTTGGGCACTTCACCTCGAGAATCTCCGGGCATTTCGGGCAGGAGACGGAACGCAGATTCCTCACCAGCACGCGCTGCCGAAATCCGTAATTCCAAAAAAGTGCAGAGCGATGAAAGCGTCAACGACAGGGAAGGATTTTCAGGAAGATTCGTTTGTGCGCCGACAGGGACGGTTTTTTTCCCCATGTATTTCACCAGAGCGATATTCGATGGTGCGCGCACGAGGATTTTCACGTCTTCTCCTCTTCCACCCGCAAGCCATCGACGCGCGGAATACCGCGAGAGAGAAGCCGCAGGCCTCTTTCTTCCGCAAAATTAATGACCGCCTGTGTGTTTTCATCTTCGGCACTGATACTTTCCACCAGGATAATCATCGCGTCCGACTGCATCGCTCCGCAACCTTTTACCCCGAGTACTCCAGGCATTTCAGCAAAGGCCATTCGGTCTCCGCCAGCGGCTTCTGATTCCCAGCCCTGCTCAGCAAGTGCTTCGGCATAACCGGAGAGCGCTTGCCCCAGCAAACGATCATCCCCAGCGACTCGAGCAGATTCCGCGAGTTCTAAAATAGGAAGGAGGTGCGCGAAGCGCGGAGGCTCTAGGCTCAGGGCTTTTAAATGTTCGTGAGTTTTTGTTTTGCGACTGGGCAAATGGCTCGCTGAAAAAACTAAAAGAGGAACATCCTCAAAAGATTTCGAGAGGTCACGCAACTTTCCAGTGGTGGGATTCCACTCGATCACTCCACCCTCCCACTGAGCGAGCAAATCGGCTCCGCTGGGAAGCGATTTTCCCGGAGCAGGTCCGGCGGTGAATAACTTTCGGTATTCCGAATGCGCTTCATGAGCATCTACAATTCCTGAAATACGTGCGGCAAAAGCGAACTCAGCCGTCGATCCGCCAAACCCGCCTTGGCCTTGCCACGGATCTCTGAATTCTCCTCGCAACTTTGGCGCAAACAGCCCGGCGGGACTTTCGGGATGAAATGCCGCGCTTGCGTCGGATATGCGAAACTGGAACCGAGGTTCAATGGCCGCTACCCATGCCGGAAATCCCCCCAGCACCGCATATTCTCCGATCACGAAAATTTTTCCCGGAACCGAGTATTGGAGGGCTGGAATCGCAGGTGCCTGGCTTTTCATTTTCGTTTCTTTCGTCGCTTTTAGTTAAAAATCGACGGCGAGATTTCTTTGGCGTCTTTACGAATTTCTTCGAGAATCGCGATGGCTTGAGAAAGGTTAATTTTTTTCTCCCGCTCCAGAACGACATTCAATCGGTCTCGAACTTCGCCGATTTCATGAGCTCCCGCGCCGGCCGCGATCGCAAGATTCGCGGCGTGCAGGCCCATATGTCCTTTCACTATTCCGACAGTCGAGAGAGCTTTCAGCGCACCTAAGTTTTGGACTAATCCGACGGTTGCGCAGATGCGCGCAAGGTCATCCGCTCGCTCGACACCCATCATTTTCAAAGCAACCCGCGCGGTGGGATGTGCCCTCGTCACGCCGCCGACCGTTCCGACGGCTAAAGGAGCCTCAAATCTTCCGAGCAAATCGCCCTTTTCCATCTTCCACTCGGTGACCGGCTGGTACTGGCCGGACCTCGATGCGTAAGCGTGAATACCAGCTTCCACGGCCCGCCAATCATTTCCGGTCGCAATGAGAATGGGGTCGATCCCATTCAAGACTCCCTTATTATGGGTGGCTGCTCGGTAAGGGTCGACTTTTGCGAAGAGCGCCGCTTCGACGATGCCTTGGCCGACCACGGGATCGATCCCTCGAACGACCACTTCAGCAACGGCAAGTTTTCCATCGGTCAGATTTGAAAGAATGCAAAGCCCCACCCGCTCGTCGGTAATTTGCTCGATACGCGGCTTCAAAGCTTCGCAAACTTGGTTGATCAAATTCGCGCCCATCGCGTCGCAGGGATCGCATAAAACATGTAAAACCAGCATTGAACCCGCGGGTTGCTTTTCAAACGCTGGTCGATCGAGTTCTCGAATCACGACTTCTCGAACTCCTCCCCCGCGCGCCACTAATCCAGGAATGCAAGCGTTGGCGAGCGCGACGAGTTCCGCACGTGCTTCAGTCAAAACGCGTTTTGCATGGGCGACATTTCTGACGTTCGGCAATTGTACTTGGCCGATGATCAGTCGTCCCTGCATGAACGTCCGAATCGACCCTTCTCGACTCACCCATTTTGCGGTCGCAGAAGCCGCCGCGATGATCGACGTTTCTTCAACCGCCATCGGGATCAAAACATCTTTTCCATCGATGCAGAAGTTCGTCGCAACTCCCATCGGAAGAGGAAAAAAACCAACCACATTCTCAATCAAGTGTTCTGCGATCTCGAGCGGGAACGGAATTTCGCCGGAAAGAATTTGGGTCTCGTGTTCGGAGAGCTGACAAAATTCGCGAACGCGCGAAAGGCGTTCCGAACGCGTGAGTCGATGAAAATTTTCGAGAAGCTCTCGGCGTTCGCGCGCCTTATCCATGATGAAACTCCCGGAGATCGGAAGGACGAAGGCTACCCGTGCAAAAAAGCGCCGTCCGAAGTTCGAATTCTGATTTTTCCATGAAAGCATGGAGTTCGTTTTCGCCGGCAAGTGCGGCCTGAAGAGCTGGTTTTGCGAATCCCACTCGATTCGCGCCTAAAGCAATAGCCTTGGCTGCGTCCAAACCCGAACGAACTCCACCACTCGCCCAGATTTCCGTAGAGTCAGTGAGGATTTCGCGGGCTGAAATCACGGAATCGACGGTGCTCACGCCCCAGTCGCGGAAAGTATCGGCGACGTTTGAACGAAGGGCATCCCCCCCTTCGAGGGCGCGCCTCCCTTCAATGCGACCCCAGTGGGTGCCACCGAGTCCAGAAACATCGATGGCCGCCAAATTAAATGACGCCACTTTCTGGAGAGTCTTTGCAGAAAAGCCGCATCCCGTTTCTTTCAAAATCAGGGGAACTCCAAGCTCAGCCACCAGTCGTTCGATCGCAGCGAGACCCCCACGGAAATTCGGCGTGCCTTCTGGCTGAATCACTTCTTGAAGCGCATTCAAATGCACACAAAAAGCGTCCGCTCCTAAATTTTTAGCCAGTCGCCGGAGGCTCCCCACGTCCGTAGAAATAGCCTGGGAAAGGCCGATATTCCCGAGAATGACCAGAGTGGGAAACTTCGATTTCAATTCCAACCATTCATGAAACGCATCTACGGGGGAATCGAGCTCTCTGCGCTGGGAACCCACTCCGAATATCCACCCTCGAGCGGCGCAAGCTTTCGCGAGACGGAGGTTGATCGCAGGGGCTTCAGCATGCCCTGCGGTCATGCCGGAGATAAAGAACGGAGTAGCTAAACTTCTGCCAACAAACGAACTCGTCAGTTCGACTTCGTCGAAATCCAGCTCTGGGAGCGCATCGTGCTCCAAAAGAATTTCGTCAAATCCGCCTTGAGCCGTGGACTGCATCTCGCGGTCGAGCGAGAGCTCAAGGTGCCTCCGCTTTCGCGATTCAAAGCGTTCCATCTCAGCCGATTCGGGGGTTCCTTTAGAATTCACACATTAGGAGCTAACACGTTGCAGCTAGGTCATCAATTCCATTGGTCTAACCGTGAATGGAAGTCTATTCTGATAGCAGAGATGTTCCCAATTCGAATTAAGCACCTAATATTAAAAGGAATTGCGGCGACCAGGCGATTCCGCCTTTGGTTAGCACTCAGCGTGGGATTGATCATTTTTCTCCAAATTGTGGCGTTCTCCCCGAAACGTCTCGAACAAGAGACCGCCCCGACCGAAATCACCGCCGATACGCTGAGGCCGACGTACACGGACTCATTTGTCGAACCCACCATTCCGAAGGACCGAGTGCCGGAGTATACCGTGGAAGGATTTCAGACTGTGTCCGCCCAATCGGGGATCAAACAGTGGCGCATTCAAGCCGAGCACGCTTATTTTTACCAGACGGATGGGATCGTCCACGCACGTGAAGTGAAATCCGATCTCTACGATGCGCAGGCGCGCATTACGAAAGTCACTTCGAAAGAGGCGAAGTACTTCATGACCTCTAAAGACCTCGAGCTTTTCGGTGACGTCCGCAGCCGCATGCCCTCAGGGCTTGAGACACTCGGTCCGTACATGCGCTACGATGCGGCGACCAAGGATCTCCACGTTCCAGCCGCCTATCCGATCGAAGGAAATAGTTTCGAAGAAGACCCCAAGAAAAAGGTCACTGAAAGTTTCGACTTCAAGTCCCAAGGCCTTCATTACATCGGCCGCGAAGACCGAGCAGATCTGCTCTCCCACGTTGTTGTTCACGTGAAAAAAGTCACACCCAAGGGAATGGAAATCACGACGATCGAATCGGACCGAGCCGTGATTGACCGGAAAAAGGATCGCATTTTTTTCACCATGTTGGATTCGCGTCCCGACGACCAAAGGTACGTGAACATTTCTCAACCTGGAATGACAAGCCAATCGCGTCGGGCGGAATTTCGCATCAATGCGAATCCTAAAAAACTCCGCACGATCCTCGCGTTGGATGACGTGAAAATAGTGGAAAACCCGAAAGAAAGTGAACTCACCGCATCGATCGCCGAGCGGCGCAGGGCCCGGACTGAGCCTAGGCGAGCCACCGCGGGAGTAGCTGAATTCGATAGCATGGAGAATTTGATCATTCTCCGCGATTACCCTCAGGTCTACCAAGACCATGATACGATCACCGGAGATGTCATCATCGTTCACCGCGAGAGTGACATTGTCGAAATTGACCAATCGAACGCTTTTTCTGAAGGCAAACCCAGCGATAAATCTTTATGAGCGAAAACCAAATCCATTCACTCAACGCCATTGATATCCGAAAATCTTACGATGCCCGTCCGATCGTTCGCGGCGTTGATTTTTCGGTGAAATCCGGGGAAGTCATCGGACTACTCGGCCCAAACGGCGCCGGTAAAACGACTTCGTTTTATATGGTGGTGGGTCTCGTGAAAGCCGACGAAGGAAAAGTGCTCCTAGATGGGGAAGACATCTCACAGTGGCCGATGCATGAACGTGCCCGGGCAGGAGTGGCCTACCTTCCCCAAGAAGCCAGCGTCTTTCGCCGAATGACCGTCGAAGAGAATATTCTCGCAGTTTTGGAGACGCTCAACCTGGATGCAACAGAGAGAAAAAAGAGGCTTCAGCAATTGATCGGCGAATTTAACATTGGCCATATTGCGCGCCAAAAAGCCTTCACCCTATCTGGCGGGGAAAGGCGTCGCGTCGAAGTGGCGCGAGCGCTTGCGTTAGATCCGAAATTTCTCCTACTCGATGAGCCCTTTGCCGGAATTGACCCCTTAGCCGTTGCGGATATCCAAAAGATGATTCAAACCCTGCGAAAACGCGGTATTGGAATTCTTATTACCGATCATAACGTGAGGGAAACACTCGCGATTTGCGATATTGGATATTTGCTCAGTGATGGTAAAATTATGGTGAAAGGCACTCCGACCGAAATCGCGCAAAGTCCCATCGCGCGCGAAAAGTACCTCGGAGAAAACTTTCAGTTTTAAGTTCGAAAGACTTTAACCACCAAAGGAGTGGTTCCGTTCATGGCTTTAGAAATTAAACAGGGCCTCCGGCTCAGCCAACAACTTGTGATGACCCCCCAGCTCCAGCAGGCGATTAAACTGCTTCAGCTGAATCGTATGGAGCTCATGGAAGTGGTGAACCAGGAGTTAGTGGATAACCCCGTCTTAGAAGAACAGGGCGAAGTTTCTGAGAGCGACCCCACTCCGGAGTCGGAAAACTTTACGGAAGACGGTGGATTGGACGCCGAAGGCCAACAAACCCGCGATGAAGAAGCCTTCTCTCAACCCCAAGTAGAAGGCGAACAAATCGCTCCTACGCAGGCGGAAAACCCAGACGACATCAACTGGGAAAATTACATGGATGATTACAATTCGTCTTCCATGACTTCGCCTTCGATGAAGGAAAGTCTCGACGACCTTCCGAGTTTCGACAACGCGCTCACGAAAACTTCGACCCTCGAAGAACATTTGATGTGGCAGCTTTCGATGACGAATCTCACCGAAGAGGAAAAAAAATTCGGTGCGCTCATTTTCGGAAATTTGACTGACGAAGGTTACTTAAATGCATCGTTCGAGGACATTGCCCGCGAAGCCGGCTTAGAGCTTGAAGATGCGGAAGAGGTTTTGAAGCTTCTTCAGAATTTCGATCCCGTCGGAGTGGGCTCGCGAAACTTGCGGGAATGCTTACTGCTCCAAGCGAAATTTCTGGTTCCCCGCCAAGAGCTTGTCGAAAAGATTCTTTCCGATCACCTCTCCGATCTAGAAAAAAAGAACTATCCTGTCGTCGCAAAAGCGCTCTCCGTTTCTTTAAAAGAAGTGCAGGACGCGACTCGCGTGATTATGGAATTCGAACCGAAGCCCGGACGGAACTTTCAAACTTCCGACACCCACTACATCACCCCCGATATTTACGTCTACAAAGTCGCTGATGAATTCGTGATCTCCCTGAACGAGGATGGTCTTCCGAAGCTTCGCATTTCTCCTTACTACCGGTCGGTGCTGCAGAATGCGAAAGCCGATCCGACTAAGGGAAGCAAGGATACGAAAGACTACGTTCAAGAAAAACTCCGGTCCGCCATCTGGCTCATTCGCTCGATTCATAACCGCCAGAAAACGATTTATAAAGTGACGGACGCGATCGTGAAGCGGCAACGGGACTTTTTTGATAAAGGAGTCCAGATGTTAAAGCCGATGATCTTAAAAGACGTCGCTAATGACATCGGAATGCACGAGTCGACGATCTCCCGAGTGACGACGAATAAATACGTCCACACACCCGTCGGCATTTTCGAACTAAAATATTTCTTTAACTCCTCGATCCAATCTTCCGACGGGGGCGATGCGCTGGCGAGCGAAGCCGTGAAAGAAAAGCTTCGGCAATTGGTCTCGAAAGAAGATCAAAAAAATCCATTATCTGACCAGAAAATTGTCGAATTGCTTTCGAAAGATAACATCGATATTGCTCGCCGTACGGTTGCTAAATACCGCGACATGCTCGGCATTCTCTCTTCCAGTAAACGAAAGAAGGTTCTCTAACCGATGATCGTCGACGTGAAGTTTAAACACATGGAATCTTCGCCAAGCTTGCGTACTTACGCGGAAGAAAAATCGGAAAAACTGTCGAAGTATTTTGATGGTAAGATGCACCTCACTTGGACCTTCGACAAGGAGCATGGCGAGTTTATTTCTCACTGCCATCTGGTCGGCAGCCACCTCGACCTTTTCGGCGAGGGACGGGCCGAGGAAGCTTACGCAACAGTAGACGTTGCCATTTCGAAACTAGAAAAGCAGATCCGCAAACATAAGGAAGTCATCACGAATCACAAAGGTGACGCCTAAAATTCCTTCGACTCGGCAAACTTTACCGATCCCTCATGAAAACCATTTCCAGTAGAATGGCGAGATGAAAGCATGCGTTCTACTCGTCCTAGTCTCCCTACTCACTTCGACCGTCTCCCCAGTCGCTGCATATGCAGCTAAACGGAAGAAACCGGATCCGCTGACGACGAAACAGTCTCAACAGAAATGTCCCTGGTTTCTCACCCAAGTCGCCAAGTACCAGTATGCGCTGACTCCGGTAGGATGGGTGCTTGGTTCAGCCGATGCCGTCGTTCTCACGGTGAGCGCGGGCCAGTGGAGCCTCCTCCCCGCTTCGCTTTCTCAAATCTTACCCATGACCAATGAGATCGCAAACGTCATGAGTTCCGCCACTGGCCAAAAGTGGATTTACGCAGGATCGGGCAAACAGTTTGCAGACAGTGTTGCGATGGGGGCCCTCGTCGGCCATTCAATCGCGGCAACTTCGGAGCACGGAATGATCGTCGGCGCTCTGACTGCGGCCGCGAATTACGGACTGACCTATTGGTTTCCTATCAAATACTTTCACACCATTCTTCACGGGATTCCTAAGATTCTCCCTGAAAGCGTTCGGACCGCGGCTGAATCGAAAGTCGGACTAGGCGTATTAGGAATCTCACTCATCGCGATCATCGAAATGGTGCTTCACTATACCGAAGAACTCATCGAAAAAGTTCCCGGACTTTTCTCAGAAGCTTCCTTGGTCGAGAACGGCCGCCGAACGGCCTCAGTATCTGAGCCGATTCCCCTCGCGCATTCCCTTGCCCTCTTTTTTATCGACCACGCACTTTTCGGCGATAAAGCGCCTGCGGACGAAAAAGAAAAGGCCTCGCAATCTAAAGCCTTGCTCCTCGTTTCCGGCGTTCGCGGCCACTCGTTGTTTAATTCCGCCTTCAGTCCCGGAATGAAGAAGGAGCTCCAACGACTTCCGGCAGAAGCTTTCGGTCATCTCGATCGAGTCATCGCTCTCACAGGCCGCAAAGGACTCTTACGGAGCCTATTGTCTTCTACCGAGCTGAAAGACCTCGGCGAGCGCATTCGGGTGATCTCTGCGTCTCAAGCGAATCATTGATTCCTTCGCCACCCGTAAAATTTTTAGACAACCTCTTTTTTTAACCGGCTGCCATCTGCATGGAGTCCGTTTTAAATCGATTTAATTGGCATGGCGCTCGCTATTCCTCCTCCCAGAGGAAAACGTCATGAATAGAAATTTCGGCTCTTTCATTCTCTTTCTTACTGCTCTCTCCGCAGCGATTTCGCTCGGAACAGTGGCGGGTGAGCCTCTTTTTCGGGATGGTGAAACTTTCTCATTTCGTGAAGAAGTGACTTTCTCTGAACAATACGCTCACGCCGTGATGACCCACATCGCCTACTTTTCAGACGGAGATGTGATCGGGAAACCTTTCACAAAAAATTCAGCGGACTCCTACTGTTCAATCGAGTGCAAAACGGATGTCTGCGAAAAACCCATGCAGAGATTCTCGTCTCGGGAATCGGGAACGATGAAGATTCAAACGCGAAACTCAGAAAAAGGAATCTACGAATCCTCCCTCACCCTCGATGGCGGCGAATTCAAAATCGTAGGCGATGTTTTTGCGAGCAGCAGCGAAGTGAGTTTCGAACTCGTAAATTCTTTATCACACGCAAAACTTCAAGTGAGTTGCCATCTCGGAGCAAGTCGCTGGATACATTCCGGCATTCCAATCGAGCGCAAGAATGTGCTCTACAACTTAGGTCGACATTTTACGCTCGATTGAGCGCGATAGAACCACCGATCAATAACGCGGGCGCGGAGGCTGCGGCACTGGACTACGCCTCGGCGGATTCGGATGACGGCGTGGAGGCTGCGGAATCGGTGATGGATCTCTCGGCCTCGGCGCCCGAGAATCACTCGTCCGAACGAGGCGATGAATACCAACCGTCATCAGGGTACCCTGCACTTGAACGAGTGCTGTGTAGTTAGAATCGTTTGTCGATAAAACCACTCCTCTCGGATCTCCGTAGCGAATGTCCAACACAATGACCTCATCGCCCCTGCAGATTCCTCCCGTGCATTCCCGGTCGCGATCGAAAATGACCGGCACGACATCGTCCGCACTCACTCGAAAGGTGTAACCATAAGTACCAAGTAACGTCAGCAGACGATTTTGGAATGAGATCTGAATGACTGTGCCGGTTTCATCCCGGTGCGGGCCATAATCGACTCGAACAGGGTCTCCCAAACAAATCACACCGATGCAGGGAACCAAAGGTTCGGCGGCTTTCACTCGGGTCGAAAGCCCTCCGCCCATGAGAAACAAGAAAATTGTCATGCACAGAACCGGGTAAATTTTCGACATCGATGAATCCTCGAAGTGTTTGAAGTTGATTTCATTAAATCAGACCGTCCACGCCAAATCACCTTTTCCCTTTCGAGGATTCACTCACTTAAAAAGGGCATTAAAAAAGGCGCTCCAGATTTCTCCGGAGCGCCCATGGTTCACTTCAATTCAGAGAATAGATCTAGTGACGGCCGTTTCCGCGACCCCGGTCGTTCCCGCGATCACGGCCACGGTCGTAGCCCCGATCATCTCCGCGTCCGCCACGGTTGTCATTACGGTCGCGGTCATTACCACGATTGTCGTATCCGCCGTCATATTCACCATTCGTCGGGAGTTGGATCCGGATCGGTCCGATTTGGATCGATCCCTGATTTTGTGGATAGTTACGTGGGTATGATTGTTGAGGATACGGCTGTGGGTAGTTTTGCTGAGGGTAGTTTTGCTGTGGAGCGCGACTCACGAGTGCCAAATCATAAACGTTCGCAGCAAGGTATCCACCGCTTAAGCTGAGAGTCACAGATGAATCGTAATAATTTGTGTTAACCACGTACGCGATTTGATTCGTGTAATATCCGCGAAGGATTCGAACGGTATCTCCGACACAAATATTACCCACGCATGCCGTCTGTTTTCCTGAAACCGCCGCTGAAGCAGGAATCTTAACTTCCACTCCTTTCGTGTTTAAAACAGAAACCGTACTGCGCGATGCATCGACTTCCACAATGCTGCCGGAGTCACCTGCGAATTCGCCTGCAGTGATCTCTACGTTTGATCCGAGGCACGCTTCCCCTGCGCAAGGCACGACTGCCATTACTGCAGAGGCAGCGGCAGTTGCGTCTGTCGCTGCACGAGCGGAAACGCTCATCATCGTCGAGCTTGCGATGAATGCGGTCATCAAAGCTAATTTCATAACGTTTTGTTTCTTAATCATCGTTTCGATCTCCACGTTGGACGTTGGGGAAAATTTCTACCATCGCTCAATTTGAATTCACGATGCTCTCAGGGATTGCTGCAGAAACACTGAATAAAATCGCATTGGTGAAACTAGATAGAGCAGAGAGCATGCCAAACCTGTGACGTTCTTATTGCTTCTCAAACTGGATTTTAATGGCAATGCGACCCGCGTCAGCGAAAAAAACACTTTCCGGCTGGGGTCAGACTAGCCAAGTGGATTCAAAATGGCTCTACTCTGAGTGGACATTGAATGTCCCAACTCAACTAAAACGTTCTTAATCTCGAAGGAATTCCAATGAAGATCGAAAAAATTCTCTACCGTGCGGAAGCGAAAGTAACGGGCGGCCGCGATGGAAAAGCAATGGCATCGGACCACTCGTTCGATTTAACCCTCGCACCACCGAAAGAAATGGGTGGATCGGGAAAGGGCGCAAATCCAGAGCAGCTTTTTGCTGCGGGTTATTCGGCCTGTTTTATGGGAGCAATGAAGTTCGTCGCGGGCCAAGAAAAAATTACCGTACCCAGCGATGCGGCCATCACAGGTAAAGTGGGCATCGGGCCGATTCCCGCCGGTTTCGGAATTGAAGTCGAACTGAACATTTCTTTACCAGGGATGGACCGGACAGCGGCCCAATCCCTGATCGATAAAGCGCATAAAGTTTGCCCTTATTCAAACGCCACCCGGGGCAACATCGACGTCACGCTGAATCTCGTTTAATTTCTGCACTCACTTGAGTTCGAAAAGCTGAAGGCGCTTGTCGTCTGTTCCGACGGCCAACCAGGATTTCTCCTGAGCATAGGCGAAGGAATAGAGGTAAGCGCCTTCCGCTGTTTTCAGCGGAAGTTCTGCCCGCATTTTCCCGTCTAGTCCTAGCACGACCAGGCGACTCGAGCGAGATTTTACATTCGTAGAACCTGGCGCAATTTGCTCAAAACCCGCGACGATGCGGTCTTCGCCGACGCGAATCGCGAGCGAGTAATCGGCGTAACGCGTTTCCGTCTTCTGCCACTGTAAACTCGCATCGTATGCGGAATGAACCGCCACGTACTGTCCCCGCGGACTGTTCCCGTAAAGAGCGATAAGCTTACCAGCAGGAAGAATTTCTACTTGCTCGACGTGGAACGAAAGCGGGGTCGATCCCACTAGGGCCTTTCTTGCTTCGAAAACGGAAAGTGTCTGACCTTTTTTCGTGTCGAGCGATACTACGGCCAGGCGAGGTTCCTCTCCATTTGAAATACTCAGATCCAGAATTTCTCCGCCGACTTTTTGCTCTTTTTCGGGCCGAACCGGGTCCGGTTTGAAATCGGTGCTGAATACCAATGCCCGCCCCCCCGAAAGCGCGATGGCCATCCAGCGTTCATCTTCCGAAAATTTAACTGAAAGTGCATCGACCTTGATTGGAAAGCGCGCGATTCGCTTTCCGGCGAAATCGTAAACATCAAATGCGAAAGAGGGTTTCGTATCGTCGTCGTGGTAGCAGATGATCCGTTTAGTGAGATTCACCACCGTCGGCTTACAACCGCCTTCGGACTGCCATGCAAAATTTCCCTGCCGATCGAATGCCAGCAATTTTCCATCGTAGTTATTCACGACGACCAGAGATCCGTCGTCGACGATATCAAGACTCTTCACTGGAAAAGGGCTAGGGAGTTGGAAAATTTTCTTACCGTTCTTCCCGATCAGGGTGAGCAAGTGTTTCCCTCCTGCATCCGGGTCCGGAATCGTCGCAACCACAACATCTCCACTCTTTTTAGCAAGGGCGAGATCGGTTACGGGACCTGGAAAGGCCTCCTCCCAAAGAGAAGAAAACTCCATCGCCTGGGTGGAGCGCTCGAATGGTAGGCTGGGACGCTCGGGGGAACTCGAGCAACCATCACATCCGAGCAACCCAAGCATTGCTGCGATCGTCATAAATGCTAGTCCGTGCTTAAGCTCGTTTGCTTTTTTCATAATATCCTCGATGCTAGAGAGAGCCCCATGCGAATCGCCATTCTTTCCCGAAATAAGAATCTTCACAGCATTCGTCGCCTCCTTCAAGAGGCGAAGCGCATTGGTATCGAATGCGACGTCATTGATCCCCTCGAGTGCCAACTGGTGGTGGACGGCCGAAGTCGCTGCATCCAGCTCCATGGTAAAGAGCTTCCCGTCTACGACGCAGTCCTGCCACGCATCGGCACGTCCATCACGGATTACGGGTTAGCGGTGGTGAAGCATTTCGAAATTCTGGATACCTATGTGGTGAACGGCTCTCAGTCTATTTCCGAGAGCCGGGATAAATTTAGAAGCCTCCAGGTTCTTTCCGCAGCCGGAGTCAGGGTTCCCGCGACCGTTCTTGCTCGAGGTTCAAAGAATTTACGCGGAGCTCTAGCGGCCGTCAGAGAAATGCCGATCATCTTGAAGGTGCTGCGCGGAACTCAAGGAGTCGGAGTGATGCTTCTCCACTCACCGATCTCTGTGGCGAGCGTTTTGGAAACGTTGAACACCTTGGAAGAAGATGTGCTCATCCAGCAATTTTTAAAAGAAAGTGCCGGTCGGGACTACCGTGTTTTCGTAGTGGGCGGAAAAATCGTCGCCACCATGTTACGAACGGCTCCCACCGGGGAATTTCGATCGAATATTCACCGAGGAGGAGAAGGAAGTCCCATCACGCTCCCCGCCTCCTACCGCAGAATCGCGATTCGAGCAGCGGCGGCTTTCGGTCTCGGTGTTGCGGGCGTCGATCTAATGGAAGGCCCCAGCGGTCCCACCGTTTTAGAAGTGAATTCCTCACCGGGTTTCGAAGGAATAGAAAAAGCCACCAAGAGAAACATCGCCGCGACCATCATGCGATTCCTTGCAGTCGAAACTCGAAAAAAAATCCGTCGGGAAAATCGGCGAAAAAATGCTCGAAAATCAAACCGCGTGCTGGCGAAAAAGAGAACTGTCAAAAAAAAGACGGCTAAGAAAAGAACTAACCGGTCTTAGCGATCCGAGGTTTCGAGCGTTTCTTCGCAGACTGAAGAGAGGCCCCAATCGGATCTGACATCTCATTCAGGGTCAAACAACCGTAAATCTTTCTTACCAACATCGTGTTCACTTGGGTCGCAAGTTCTTCAACGATCGGTTGCTCGAGTGATTTCGGAACAATGATGTTATTCTTACGAAGATAAGAAATGTACTCCGCAACCACCTGGCAGATGAAAGTCTTCCGATCAGAATCGGGATCTGAAAAATTGAAGAAATGCTGTTCGAAGATCACATACAACGGATCCATCGGACGGGCGGATGGACGAAGCTTCGTATCCTTCCGAGCAAACACAGCGCGGGACTTCACAGCCTTCACAAGAGGGAGTTCATTTTCTGCCGGAGCTTTGGCAGATTTCTTCGCAGTCGACTTCGTTACTTTCATTTCCACGGATCCCTCAGTTTAAACAATACAAGCCCTAGTCACATAGGGTTTTTCGGAAAAGGTAAGGCCCGACTTGAGACAGAAAACGAAACCGCCTGAGTTATCTAAAACCAAAGAGTTTCAACAATTTAAGCAAGCCGTGCATGACGCGAAGCGAGTGTTAATCTCGACGCATGCCTTACCCGATGGTGATGGATTAGGAGCGGAAAGCGCGATTTTCCACTACATGAAACGGGCGAAAAAGGCGTGCCGAGTCTACAATCCTGACCCTCTCCCGAAGCGGTATCAATTTCTTGACCCTAAAAAAAATGCATTACTCGGGCCCGGAGAAGTCGAAATCTGGGATCACTTTGATCTGTGGATCATCGTCGACACGAATGACCCGAGACGATTGGGCAAACTTTGGCCAGAACTGAGTTTACGTGCGAAGAAGATCGTTTTCCTTGATCACCATCCGGAAATCGCGGGAGCCCATGCGATCCAGTATCCGCCCCACGCCAGCGTTCTATGCGATGTGCAGTCGAGCTCGATCGGTGAGCTCCTTCACCATATCTTCGAGGAATTGAATATCGCGAAGATAAATAAGGACGTCGCACTCGGTCTCTATGTATCGGTCATGACAGACACGAATAGTTTCCGATACGCCCGCACCACCCCGAATGCTCACCGAATCGCCGCAGAAATGCTCGAACATGAGGTGAATCCTGAAGAAGTCTACCAGGCGATCTACTCTTCAAAAGAGCTATCCCACCTTCAACTCCTCGGACAATTGCTCCAAAACACAAAAGTGACGTCGAGCGGAAAAATTGCCTGGCTTGAAATGGGTCTCGACCTCCGGAAGAAACACCGCGCTTCAGCCGACGACACTCAGTCTTTTCTAAACTTGCTGCTTCTTTTGAAAGATGCAGAAGTGGTGTGCCTCTTTCGAGAAGAGGACGACAACCAAATTCGGGTTTCGATTCGTTCGAAAGGTCAGATCATCATCAACCGCGTCGCGATGGAACTCGGTGGGGGCGGGCATGACTACGCCGCTGGACTGGCACTCTCTGCGCCGCTCGATAAAACGGTCACAGCCGTGATCGATCGGTTGAAAACACTGGTCAGTAATTATGAGAAGTTTGGGAAAGAGCGGATTTAGAAAGATCCTCCTCTGACAGATCGCGTGCGGTCGGTGTGTCATTTAAGAGGGCTGGTACGCGAATAGAGTGAAGCGCGTCTTGAGTCATGCACTCGGTCATCGGATAAACACAGGCTGCACGAACATTTTTTTCGCTAGATGTGAATTGCAAGCTCGACAGAGTAGCCGCAAATTCACAACCTCCGTCTTTCCACCGCATGCGTAGGGCTGGACGTGATCGATTTCGAGCCGATAGCGAGAAGTGCATCGCGTGCCTTTTCCGCCATCTCTTTTCTAAACCTCGCGCTTGATTGTGTCGGATGGTTTACGTTTATTCTCGGGCAGTAACTGGGGCGTCCACTGTGTGGCGCGTCGAACCGGCGCGAGGGCCGGCTCCCTTCCACCTTTCTCCTTCGCAGCGGAATTTTCGGCAGAATCGTCTTTGGGGGTCGGAGAGAATAACTTCTTCTCTGCCATTTCTCGAGCCGGATCATT
>JACMQW010000008.1 GCA_014376785.1 Oligoflexia bacterium | reverse complement strand
TTGAAGTCACCATTGAACGACCGACCGACCGAACTAACCAATGAACGGCCGAACAACCCGCGGCCCACGCCTTCGCCTCCCCAATTAAAACGGCCGCCATCCCGTCAACTCAGTTCTCAAGTCCGTCGTACGACCAATCGAGAAGATGCGGATCTTCGTCGGTTAACCACTCCTCACCATCAGCCCGCCACCAGGTTGATCCAGGCATCCACTAAAAAAGGATAGAGCGAACGAAAAGCTCAAAGCGAAAATCGGCGAACTGACGATGACGATCGACCTTCTAAAAAAATGGAGGCTTGGAAACGGCAGCAAAACGAAGTTACTTCGTCGATCATCACAGCGAAGAATTTGGCTCAGTTCTCGAGGCCTGTAAAGCAGCCGGCATCTCCGAATCCACCTAGTATTACAAACCGAAACGGGACTCGGTAGCGAAGGCGGCAGCCGACGCCGACGTTCGTGACCTCATCGAAAAAGTACAGGCCGAGTTCGCGTTTTACGGTTACCGCCGTATCCACGAATGGCTGGAGCGAAAACACGGCATTAATCCGGTCATGCAACTTCCCGGAAAACCCTCCAACTAGAAGGGTGCGGTCCACTTCCGCTTTAAAAATTTGCGGAGCGATCGATAAATCGTGCCGCGAGTATGCCGTCTTCACCAGGAATTTCCGCTTAATCAGCCCGGAAATTTTAGCCTTTTTCATGAGGTTTGGAAATTCGGTTTTGCCTAGAGTCTTCCATGCTTAGAAGCTGCTTAGGCTCACTGTGAGCGTCTAGCAAGACGCCACAACCGGAACCTTTCCGACTAACATTTTTTTACCATCTGAAATTCCAAGCTGAGGGATGCTTCTTTTACGCTTCCTAAGCTCGCGCCTAATTCAATTGCATGGGCCCTGAAAAAGCCGACCTTCCAGTCGAATGCATGGGCCAGAAAATTTTATTGAAAATAGGCGCAAAATCTATTCTCTAAAATTCAGATTGACTGGGTATTTTTGAGAACTTCCCGAAAAACCGGACTGAGCGATCGTGCGGATTCAAGTTCTTAGAAGCGGATGGGTTACGTCAATCCGACTGGAAAATGGATATATCCGTCGCGGTCCTATTTCTTGTCAGAAATTCGCGCCAATCCTCAGACAAATACGGCGCGCTGCTGTAGAATGCGCCGTCTACGTAATCAGCCTGGGAGGAAAACGGAATAGTAGCCTTCTCGGCTACCCAAATAGTTTTCTCCTCGCTCGGACCCGAAACCAGCTTTTTCAATTTCTAGTTATCGGTATCACCGTCTGAAATTGCGAATTGGTAGGCATCCCCTTCTGCGATTCGTACGCTTCGAACGAGCTCTGATCCTTCGACGTTATAATAAACAGCGCCCGCATTCGAAACAAATGCGGGCGCTGTTTATTCATGGGATTCGAAGACTCATTCGAGCTTTTTAGTGCTTGTCGTTGGAGGGGCAAGACATGATGCGATTTAAAATCGCTTGCTGGGTTTCTTGCTGATCCGCTTGAATTTGAGCAACTTTCGCTGCAAATTCAACGTAAGCCGCATTCATACAAGGCTTATCGCCGTCATTTACGCCGCTACCTGCACATGCCGTTACCTTAGAGGCATAGGTCGCTTGTGCCGCAGCATTGAGAGCCGCCGATTGAGCATTGGCATCCCCAAAGAGAGCATTGAAGTCCGTGGAACAAGGAAGCTGAGCGATTGCGGCAATGGCCGCTTTCGTGCTCCCAGACGGAGGCAAGACCGGAATGTTCGGCATCGGAACTGATCCGTTCGGTCCGGGTACATTCGGACAAGGAGCGGAGCCAGAACCACCCGGAGCAGATGAGCCCTCAGGTGGAATGGACTTCGTTGGTCCAGAAGGTGGCACTGGTGCAGACGTAGGGATTGGAGCTGGCGAAGTTGCTGTTGGAATTGGGGCTGGACCTCCCTTTGGTGTCGTCGGTACAGACGACGTCGGGATCGGTGCCGGCATCGATGGCACCGGAGCTGGAGAAGATGGAGCCGGTGCAGGACTGGATGGCAGCGGGGCAGGCATCGAAGGAGACGGTGCCGGCGTTGCACCCGTAGCTCCATAGGCTGCTTGAACTCCCGCCACATCATCCGAACTCAAGTTACGCTGACCACGTGAACAATAGGAAATGGATGGGTACATCGTCGCACCAGGAAACGCTGTATGATCGAGACCTAATGCATGTCCGAATTCATGAGTCGCGACGTCTTGGAGATACATGCCGCGCGAGCAGGCACCGTCCCCTACGAAAGTGTAGGACGCATCCCAAAACACCATATCAAACTCGGCATAACTTCCACTGCCGTTTGACCACGAGTAGGTGGTCGCAATCGTGGAAGGACCTGAATCGGCCACTGCACTCCGAAAAAACACATTATTTTTTCGGTCCATGCTGATGGCGGTGTTGGCAGCGGCTCCCGAATAAACAAATTCAAAGTTGCTATGACCCTGGGTTTTCCACGTATCCGCAGCCGCTCGAATGACTGCAAGCGCTTCAACGGACGTGATGTCTTGGTTAGTAGCATCGACATAATAGGTAACCCGTGGATTAGCCCAGACATCGAAAATCTGAAATGCTTCTGCTGATGGTACTGCGGCTGCTACGAGAGCGGCTGCGCTCGTCGCCTTTAAAATCAAACAAACCTGTTTTTTAATTTTCATTTTTTCCCCCCCGAGAAAAAAAACCAACGTGAGATCGAAAAGTCGAAACCCCTTAGAACTTTAAAAATTATTTCGAAACACCAGATTTGACGACGCTCATCAGAGCCTTTCGCGCTAAATTACCGCTGGCGAGATCGCCCTTTGCGTTTAACAGCAGAACTCCGCCCGATCTTCCTTGGGGCAGAAACTTTCCAGCTTCCTGAGAAGGACGCAAAAAGAGCATGACATTTTGGCCTTTAGGCAAAGGCTTCAGATCGGAAGCCTGGAGGCATTTTTTCTGCTCCCCTTCGCCGACGCATCCACCTTCGATTTTCACTTCAACTTTGGAAGCGGAAGAACTTGCGCCTTTGATCATTTCACTGACGGCGACTGTCTGAGTGGTATAAATTAATTGATCACCGTGCTCATTCGAACCGAAGCTTTCCTTACTCTCAGCTACCTGACCAACCACGACCGTGTCCGCCTTCGCAGCGCGATCTTGGAGCGAATAGTCCAGTCGATCCGGATAAACTTCGGCGAGATCGTGAATCGATGCGACCGAGCGAGATGCACTCCCAGAACAACCGAACAATCCAGCCAAAACCAGACTTGAACTCGTGATCACTTTCAGCGCGATGCTAACCGAACCGTTCTTCTTTTTTTTCATGCTTTCGTTACCCCTGTTTTCAGAGAATAACGTGAAACAAAATCACTCGTAATGTGTCCGAAGTGACTTTAATGAATAATCCGCGGAATTTTATTTATTATCAGAATTCACTTTTCTTCATTTTTAAAAAAAACCCTATTTATTGGGCTATTTTGAAGCGTAAAAATTTTCCATTCGTCTTTTTGAAAAAGAAATTCTTATGAAATCCTCACCCGAATTTGCGATGCCACTTAGAAAACTTTCTGTTTTCACTCAATGAAGTCGACGTTCGAATTAAACAACCTTATGGTTAAAGCCTCCTCTATCACCCTTTAGACTGGAAGCAAAAACGCCCTTTCGACTGAGGAAAATTAGAATATTCCGTTTTAAATTCAGATACTTAAAATATTAGAAGAGCGTGCTATCCACTATTGTTAGTTTCTTGATCCGGGTCCATAGTGCCCGAAACTGGAGCAGGGTATGATTTTCGAGCAGATTAAGCGGCGAGCACTAGGCAATCCGTTGATGACTGAAATGGCTCATCACGAGCGAATTCCGAAATGGAAAGCGCTGGCCGTTTTATCTTCAGATGCCCTCTCTTCGGTTGCCTACGCCACCGAAGAAATTTTGATTCCGCTTTCTCTCTTTGCCGCGGCGGCGGTCGCTTGGTCCATTCCGATTGCCCTCGCAATCGGAGCATTGCTTTTTATCATCACCGTATCCTATCGCCAAACGATCGATGCCTATCCAGGTGGGGGTGGCGCTTACACGGTCGCTAAAGAGAATTTAGGAATTACGGCCGGATTGGTTGCGGGAGCATCGCTGCTCATCGATTACACACTCACCGTTTCCGTTTCTGTCGCAGCCGGAGTCGAAAACATCGCTTCGGCGTTTCCGTCTCTCGGCCCCCATAAAGTCATTCTCGGCGTGCTCGTCATTCTCCTCGTAATGCTGCTGAATTTAAGAGGCATTAAGGAATCGTCGAATATTTTCGCGATTCCGACTTACCTTTTCATTGGTTCCTTTCTCGTACTGATCGTGGTCGGCGGTTGGAGAATTATATCGGGAGACGTGCCACCTGCTGCCCCCGTCATTCATGAAGTCTACCCGGCGGTTCCCCTTTTCTTACTTCTCCGCGCTTTTTCCTCGGGATGCTCTGCGCTTACGGGAGTGGAGGCTATCTCAAATGGAATTCCTATTTTTACCGAGCCCTCACAGAAAAATGCGAAGGCCACCATGCTTTGGATGTCGACGATTCTAGGCGCATTTTTTCTCGGCATTACTTTACTTGCGCACGTGTACGGGGTGGTGCCTGGAGAAGGCCAAACGGCTGTTTCACTCCTCGCTCGACAAGTTTTCGGCAACAGCAAATTTTACTACGCGATTCCATCCACAACAGCGCTCATTCTTTTCTTAGCTGCGAATACCAGTTATGCGGATTTTCCGAGACTCGCGTCGTTGCTTGCAAAAGACCGCTTCCTCCCCCGGCAACTGGCTAGTCTCGGAGATCGACTTGTTTTCTCAAATGGGATCGTCGGCCTTTCGCTCGGCGCGATTTTCCTGATCATTGTTTTCGGCGGAACCACTCACCATTTGATTCCGCTTTACGCAGTCGGTGTGTTTCTTTCCTTCACCCTCTCCCAAGTCGGCATGGTGGTTCACCACTGGCGAATTCGCGAGCCGGGTTGGATTAGGTCGACTTTTTTTAATGCCCTAGGCGGCTTAAGCACCTTCGTGGTTTTACTCGTCATCGGAGCAACGAAATTTCTCCACGGTGCTTGGATGGTCGCCCTGCTCATTCCCCTCTTGGTCGTTTTATTCCGAAGAATTAAGCGCCATTACGTTCTCATCGGGAAACAACTGGCGGCACCGATGCGCTCTCACAGCATCAGCATCACCGCGCCCGTAAGGCACACCGCCATCGTTCCAGTATCGGGTCTCCATCCCGGAGTGCTCGAAGCTTTGCGCTACGCCACCACGATCTCGGCAGATGTTCGCGCCTGCTACATCGATTTAGATTCTGAAGCGACACTTCGGCTGAAGGGATATTGGGAAAAAACCGTTCCGAATATTCCGCTGACCATTATCAAATCTCCTTATCGGTCAGTGATTGCACCCATTATCGAATATGTCGAAAGAGTCCGAAGCGAGACTCATAACGACACGATCACTGTGATCGTTCCAGAGTTTGTCACACCAAAATGGTATCACCAGTTCCTCCATAATCAGACGGCGCTCGTCCTCCGCGCGGTTTTGAGAGGTCGGGAAAATACCGTCGTAACGAGTGTTCGCTATCACCTGGAAGATTATTAATTCCATTCTGTAGGCTTTAAACGAAAGCCGATCAAAAAAACTCCATCATCCAAACTGGGAATCTAAAAAAAATTCTCTAAGTGCGGAATTATACGATCGACTTGGAAACGGTCATGCGCGCCTTGGAAGTGGACCCGAAATACATTTACGAATTTTCCGATCTTCCACCCTGAGGTGATTTAGTTCGCATCTTGAGCTAATGGCATCCTCATCTCGTTATTCTCGACTATGAGAAAAAGGGATACCGGGATGGTGAAATCCTAAGCAAAACTTTTAAGCATTTTGAATCACTTCCGTCTGGATTTTCGATGCTGGTTCCGTCTTCCTTTGATCAAGACTCCTTGAATGCTTTTCCAACCGAAAAAATCGATACGCTTTCAAAAGAACAAATCTCTCAACCCATCATTCGAGAAGGGGTCCTTCGAGCAGTCGAAAAGTACGGGCTGGTTCACGAACTTGATAACCAACGCCGACTCTTCCGTCAGTTGGCCGAAACCTTACCCCAGATAGTCTGGATGCCCCGTCCGGAAGGAAGGAATATTTATTCTAGCCAGTAGTGGGTGAAATACACGGGCCTGACACTTGAAGAGAGTTCTGGCGTCTGGATAGAATAAACCCTTCCATCCAGACGACCAAAAGAGGGCGGCGGATGCTTGGGAAAGAGCGTTTCAGAGACTCAGTCCCTATTCACTAGAATTTCGCCTTGGTCGTGCCGATGAGGTGTACCGGTGGTGATTGGTTCGGGGGAGCCCTTTTCTAGATGACGATGGCTGTGTCGTGAAATGGTTTGGGACCTGCTCGGACATTCACGAGATGAAGGAGAACGAAAACTCCGGGAATGATTTGTTGCGATGTTGACGCATGATCTGAGAACCCCACTCACCGCAGCGAAAATGTCTGCCCAACTCTTTTCGAGAAAATCCATCGATCCAGAAGCAATGCTCACTCTCGCAAATCGAATCACCCAGAATATCGACCGTGACGACCAGATGATTCGCGACCTTTCAGACGCGAGTTTGATTCACGCAGGTGAACCGCTCTCCATTGAAAGCAGTGAGTGTCACTTAAACTCGATCGTTTCAAAAACTGTGGAAAATTTGGTCATCATTTATGGGGACCGCTTCGTAGTTGAGGGTTCATCGGAAATTCACGGCTATTGAGATGAGAAAGACGTTCGGAGAATTCTCGAGAACCTTCTCTCTAACGCCGTGAAATACGGTGCAAATGACAAATCCATCACCCACACGATGAAAAGCAATGACGTTGATGTGATTCTGAGAGTTCATAACGAAGGGCGCGCCATTTCTGCAAAGGATCAGGAACGACTTTTTGACGCTTTCAAGCGGAGCGATTCTGCTCACAAAGAAGGCCAAAAGGGCTTTGCCTCGGACTAAATCTAGTGAAAGGCATCGTTGAAGCCCACAGTGGACACGTCGAACTCGCAAGCTCTGATGAGCTCGGAACGACTTTTACTGTTTCCTTGCCAATCGATTCGCGTCGACCCACTAATCAACGTCATTTGATTGACAAAAAATCGATTTAGATTTGTCGGTTGAGTGACAATTGAAAATACTTCCGCTCTCTTTTCTCCCTCTTAAACCGCCAGAAAATTGCTAAGGTTAACCTTAAGGTCGTAGAAAACTAATCACGGCATTCTTTCACTGCTCATCCAAACTTCCACGGATCTGGAAAAACATGAACACCCTTTCCCTTCGCTTCTCACAGTGGACTCACACTTTCGCTCTTTCACTCATCGTCGTCGCGAGTGGGGCTTCGAACGCCCAAGCGCACGTCTGGCCACCCATCGGAAACGATGCCGAGAGACTCGCTTTCGTCGCGTATGTTCACCGACACTGGCCGAAGCTTTTCGAGACGATGATGATCTGGGACGCAGATATTTTCGAACAACTGGAAAAACAGTCCAATTTGCACAAAGACATCGCCGGCAATGAGCTCTACGAGAAACTTGCTCGCGAAATGGATCAGAGCCTTGCTGAAATGCGCGTCCAAACTTTCAGCTTGGCCCGCAGAATCGACACGGAAAAAAGATCTCCCTTAGTCGTGGAACTCCAAAGAGCACTCGACTCAATCTCTCCAAATGATGGCGAAGCCGTTCTTCTAAAGGAAATTTCCGCCCTCACCAGTGACGAAGGTGGAGCCAAGGTCATGAATGAATTTGTTGAATTCATTGATCGTGCTGAACGAGGAGCATTTTTCAAACTCTCCTCCGAAGAGAAACTGAAACGTCTTGCGGAAATCCTTCCACACGGCGAACTCAAACTGAAAAGAAGATCGGTCTCCCGCGAGCAAGCACTCGTCGAACTTCGTCAAGCCATCGATACAGGTAAACTTCGAATGCTCGTCGAAGCTCATGTGCTTTTACAGGACACGAATGGAAGGGTAGGCGGAACTCGGTCGGAATGGGACCACCGCCTCGAAGTCGCTCCCTTAGATGTTCTCGTTGAAAAAAATGAGCTCTCTCTCCGATTGGAAAAACTGAATTCCGCGCTAGCTCGCATTGCTGCTCCCAAGGATTCCGAGGCCGGACTGCGTTCACTTCATCACACCGTCGAGACGCATGTCAGGTTGATTTCCGCCAAAGCAGCTTCAGGAGAAGCGATCAGTCAAATTGTGATCCGGGAAGTGCCCCCCGAATTAGGAATATTCAGAGGATGTGCCGGCAATGATTGTTCGTTCCTCACGTCTGCATCCTATGTCGACTACCCTCAAGCGAGAACCTACTTTTTATTTGACCGATCGAACGCCCCATCAGGTTATGTGACAACCTGGGATGTCGAAAGTGGAGGGAATAAAGCGCTCTATTTCTCTAATGTCCTGAGCGCTGACCTTCCTCAAGAAAACGTGGAGTCCATCGCGAAGGGCATGCAAATGCTCGGAGAGAAACGAGGGCTCAAGCGGATGGTCATTCCAGCTGAGTCACAAATCATACCCCTGAACAATGATTGGCAAGTTCAAGGAGCGTTTCGCGAAATGATCTCGGGAAAATCTCCGGTAGACATTCATTACCCAGGTGAAACTCTCTTTCCTTATTTCGACGCTTACGCCTACTCAAAACATTATGCCGCTCCGAAAAACAATTCCATGGGACATGTTTACGTTTCTAAGCCAGACGCGCATACCACTGCGAAAATTACTCTGAGCGAATGGACCCTGCCACCGGTGGGATCCGCTGTAGTGACAAGAGCAGAGGCCTCCATCATTGCATTTAAACTGCGGGTGGCGCGGAGGCCGAAATCGGTCGATCGGATCCTGCGTTCGGCAGGAGTCGACGAAAACAGACAGAGAACTCTAGAGCGCATCTTTCTGAACTCTGACCGAGTCTCTCTAGAAAGATATTACCAGGCGGTTGCCCATGAACTCGAGACAGATGGAATGGCTATCGCGCCAGCTGAACTCCGAAATAAAAGCTGGAACTTCCTGAAGATCGGTTCGGTCCAGGCGACCGATGCCTTTCAATCCCAAAATGCCAGAGACACCATTCGAAATATACTGTGGCTCTCTCATGATCGTCAGGACCTTTCACTCATCCGAAATCCGCTTCTGTCCCATGCTGGTTTGATCGAGTCTTCTCCTGAATTTAGCGTCTTAATGGGCGATCTACTCCGAGATTCTAAACTTTTTAGCAGCCGAGCGACCGTCCAGGATTTGATCGATGGAGGGGTAGGACAGGACGCTGTTCTCGAAAAATGGTCTGCCAAAATTAAAAATGGAGAGTCTATTTTTCGCGCTCTGCTCGGACCGGATGGCGGAGTCGCACTGAAGGTTTGGGACGAGGATCCGCTGGTTCATATCCAGCTTCATTCACACCGAGAGAAAACCCGGCTCCTTGCTGCATCGCTTGAAGGTAAACAAAACTTCAGCGAGGTATTCGAAAAAATCCAGGAAATCCTCAGCGCAAATCCCAAGGCATGTCCGGAACTACTTCGCCCGTTCGGAAAACCCTGAAATCTACCGAACTCGAGAATACCGACCTGCCCACAGTGAAATTTGGTCCGTCACCCCTTCTGGAAATGGAAAAGCATTATGGTCCATTCCGCGGAGGGGAAGAAACTCGACGTTCCATTTCTCTCGGCGAAGGCGTGCGTAAGTTATTTTGGATTCTTCGAAAGGGATGACGCCGTCTTCATCTCCATGCATCAGAAAAATCGGCAAATCCCGCGGCGTATCTAATAAATCGACTAAATTATCGCCCTGAAACCACTGACACCAAAAGAGATTATTTCGGTCGAGCCAATCGAAGCGCCGAACGTCGCAGCGAGATTCGATCAGCCAAAAAAGCTGTTTTTTGCGTTCAATCCGCTTCTCGATGGTTTCTTTCGATGCTCCACTTCGCTCACCATCCAGCGCTAGCTTTCGATAGGTGGAATCTTTTAGACCGTGAACCATACCTGAAATGAGAACCATTCCGGAAAGTTCTTCTGAATGGTCGCGCGCGACGCGAACCGCGACGTCAACTCCGGCGGAATGACCGACCATGTAAATTTGAAAATGAGCGAATCGAGGATCATTTCGAAATTGCCTGATGAGCCCGACGGTTTCCCCGTACCGATGGACCCAGTTTAATCTGCGGTACCCACCCGAATTGCAGAAAGCCTGATGAGCAGTTTCGGGAAGAACCCAGTAGTCTTGATCGGCCACCCGACTCAGGTCTCTCATCGATTCTTCGACATCCATCGGCGCGCACGTGTCGCCATCACCATGGACGAATAGAAAAATTCTATGACTCGGCCGCGGAGGTGTCGCGAGCAGATAGCGCAATCTCAGATGCTCTCCGGCTT
Source organism: Oligoflexia bacterium (assembly GCA_014376785.1). GTDB lineage: Bacteria > Bdellovibrionota > UBA1018 > UBA1018 > UBA1018 > JACMQW01. The sequence goes on along the minus strand of JACMQW010000008.1, from coordinate 28,967 downwards.
GAAAAACGCCTTTTTCCATTCGGCCCGACTGAACGGCGGCAAAACCACTGCGAGAACCCCAGAAAACCAAGCCAATGAGCAAAGCAAAACGGATGCATTTCATCTCATTCCCCCTAGGAATCGTCATTTCAGGTGGACTCTGCCTTAGCAGATGATCGAAGGCTAGAAATTTGCTCCCCATTGAGCTGCACGCCCTAGTTTAAGCGCTCGCTTGAAAATTGGTTTTCGCTTTCGCACCTAACAGCGCCGCATACGCGGACAGCAATGCGGGGACGAAGAAGCCTCGATATTCCACCGTCTTAAAGAGCCAGGCTCCCGCTGCAGAACCCACGATAAATACTGCGATCGAGCCCCCGCGCAATCGATTCGCCCGAAGTTCAGGGAGAAATCCCTCGTCCGTACGAGAAATGGTCATCAATTTCGCTATTCCAAGTCCTAAGTCCGTGGTCATTCCCGTCAGATGTGTCGTGCGAACAGTCTTGCCCGACGAGGAGGAAATTGCGCCGTTTTGCAGGCCGCATGCGAAACAAAGCAAAGCGAGTAAAATATAGGCAGGACGGAGGCGGACCGATTCTCCAAAGTTACCAAAGGATTCAAACTCGCCTCCGAAAGCTGCAGCGAGAAGACTAAGAGCGCTCATTCCCATGACCCAGTCGAACCGAGGTCTCTTCCCTCGGTATATCGGCCGCTCAATCAACATTCCGGCTACGAATGCTCCGGTTAAAAAGAACAACGGCACCGATAAAATACCGAGGGCATGCCCGAAGTCTACTTGCACAGCGGTTGTACCGAAGAGGGTCGCGAAACCAGTCACATGGCTCACAAAACGCCCCGTTGCTAAAAAGCCCCCCGCATTAATACATCCGCCAGTAAAACTGAGTATGTACCAGTGGAAAATAACGCGAGGGCCGGCATTTCTATCGAAACGGTGTTCGAACATTTATCGGACTTCTCACTGCTCGAACTAAAAATCCATTACTTGGTTTAACGACTGACCATTCATCGAACGAATGTGAATCAAGACCGCGTTGCCGGAATTTTCCCGAATCGACATTTGGCGAGTGAAAGGGATCGGTGCGAAAGGATGACCGCAAGGGACATCGCTTCGGAGACGAAGGATCGGCAGGACGACGAGAACCCCGTTCGTCTCCCGGAGCCGCGTTTCTGCGATTTCCATGCAGGTGAGGCTGAAGGTCCCGCTCATCACTAGACTGACTCCATCTTTCGTTCGGTTCACGATCGCGCCGTTCACGTAGGCGTAGGGAAAATCATCCGCTCTGCGCGTCAGACTGGGTAAAATATTTATTTCAGTGAAACGCTGCATTCGCCCTTCTGAGTCCTGGACTCTGACGGTGTAATTACCCGAAGCGAGTGCTCCGAGATTAACAGTCGTTGTCCAGGGAACCAATGCCTTCAAGCAAGTTCCCGACTGCCAGTGCAAAGCATAATTTCTAACTAAAATATCTCGGCCGCGGACCTCAACTTTTGCAAGCCCTGCCGTGTAACAGCTATCTGGAAAGTGTCCGTAAAGGACCACTTCGGAATTATCGTTCGTATCGAATCCAACCGGTGCAAAAACGCGTTCAGGTAGAAAGATTTGATCAGCGAGTGCCGTGCTCGCCGTGAGGATCGATGCTAATAATAGGAAAGGGACGGTTGCTAAATGGCGAAAACTTCTTTTCATGACTGCTCCTTGAAAATGAATGGTGTGCACGTCACCTATCAAAGAAGGTGCCAGGCTCTACGCCCATCAGGATGAGTCCATGAAAAATGAGGGACGATTTATCCCGGTTAAACCGCGAATGTCTCGTTTTCTTTATTTTTTTCCAGACTGATCGTAAATGTCGCGCCTTCTCCCGGCTCCGACTTTGCCGATATTTGGGCGTCCATTTCCGACAAGAGCTGGGAAACGATTGCTAATCCTAAACCAGATCCCTTGCCGACGTCTTTCGTGGTGTAAAATGGTTTGAAAAGTTTTCTCAGGTTTTCCTTAGGTATTCCGCATCCGGAATCTTTTACTGAAATCTTCTTCTGTCCATGCTGCTCTTGGAGGCGAATCAGGATGCGGTGAGGTCCTGGTTTTCCTCTTCCCTTAGCTTCTTGGACGGCGTGCAAAGAATTCATCATGAGATTTAAAAAAACTTGCTCCAGCCGGGACGAATCAGCTCGCACACTCATTTTCGGATCGATATCTAGTTCTAACGCGATCTCCTCCACGCGAAATAATTCGCCCACGAGAGAAAAAACTTCATTAACGACCTCGGCCAGAGAAACATCTGTGATGAACGCATCACTCGAACTCCGACTCACTCTGAGCAAGGACCGAATGAGTGTGGAGATTCGATCGGTTTGATTCATCACGACTGTGAGTTCCCGCTGGGTTTCGAAATCGCCGGTTTTCATCTTCAGAAATTCCGCTCGCCCTCGAATCACGCCCAAGGGAGTACCGATTTCATGCGCGAGTCCACTAGCCAATGTGCCAACGGATGCTAACCGATCTTGATGGGCGACTTTCGCTTCCATTTCCTTCATAGACGTCATGTCTACGGCGATCCCCATATAACCTTTGGTGGTTCCATCCGGACTTTTTACAGGAGTGATCGTCAACAGCACCGGAACCAACGTCCCGTTCTTCGCTCGATTGATGAGTTCGCCTTTCCAATGTCTTTTAGCAGGATTCAAAATGTCGTTCCACATGGACTCGTAAAACTCGGAAGTCTGGCAGCCGGAATTAATCATTTTCGGGTGTTGCCCAATCGCCTCTGACGATGAATATCCGTAAGTCGTCGTCCAAGCGGGATTCACATAGGCTAGACTCCCCGACTGGTCGGAAATCATGATGGCTTCGCTGCAATCCTCGACGCATCGAAAGAAAACGTTTTCATACCCGGTTAAATCCAAAGGGACCATGATTACACTTCGTCCTTCTCGAGGTGCTCTGCAGTAACGACCCCATAGTCATGGAGCTTTCGGTAGAGCGTTCGGCGATTCATGCCGAGAATCTGAGCCGCTTTGTCTCTTCGGCCCGCAGTTTTTTCTAATACCATCAGAATATATTTCTTTTCCAGCTCATCAACCGTGGGAAGTTCACTGGTAGCGGAACCGAAAAAAGCGTCCATCGTTTCACCCTCTTGGGTCGGAATGTCCATTTCATCAAGCAGGGGTTGGGTCGCCAACACGACCGCACGCTCAACAACGTTCTCAAGTTCACGCACGTTTCCTTCCCAGCGCATTCCGAGCAATTTCGAAATCGCTCGCTTCGTGAAACCACGAACGTTTGAGTGGTTCATGGCGGCGTATTTTTTTAAAAAATGTTCCGCCAGTTGCGGAATGTCCTCTTGGCGATGCCGCAGAGGAGGAATCGAAATAGGGATGACGCTCAATCGATAAAAGAGATCTTCGCGGAAGCGCTCATCTTTCATCGCGAGCTTTAGATCTTTATGGGTGGCAGCAATTATCCGAACATCCACATCTCGAGGAATGTTTTCACCGACCGCACGAACTTTTCGCTCTTGGATAACCCGCAGGAGTTTTGATTGGAGCGCGACATTCATATCTCCGATCTCATCTAGAAAAAGAGTGCCTCCTTCCGCTTCTTCAAAAAGTCCCCTCTTCCGCTGGATGGCTCCAGTGAAAGAACCTTTTGCATGCCCGAAAAGTTCGCTCTCCAGCAGACTTTCCGGAATCGCCGTACAATTAATCGCCACGAACGGTTTGCGAGCTCTCGGTCCTGTTTCATGAATCGCACGGGCGACCATTTCTTTACCTGTTCCGCTCTCTCCGATGATCAAAACGTTAGCGGTGGCTTGCGCAACTCGCGCTACGAGATCGAACACCGCTCGCATTCCCGGGCTTTTTCCCAGAACCCCGGCCATCCCCCATGAACGTTTCACTTCCTGGCGCAGGACAGTGTTATCCCGGAGTAATTTTCGATGTTCTGTTGCACGTTCGAGATTCACCTGCATCTCGGCTAACTTGAATGGCTTCACCACGTAGTGAAAAGCGCCCCTTTTCATTGCATCGATCGCGGTGTCGATGCTCCCAAATGCAGTGATCAAGATCACCGGAATCTCGGGTCGCAGGACTTTTAATCTTTGGGTAAAATCTAAACCATCGATCTGGGGCATTCGGATATCGGAAATGACGGCGTCGATGTCACCCTCATCTTCCGTGACCGCTAGCTTCCCACCCTCGCCGAGCGCGGCAAGCGCTTCTGAAGCGAGTTCGAAAGAATGAACCAGGTAACCTTGGCTGGTAAAAAAATCATCGAGAAGAGAACGCATTTCAAGTTCGTCGTCGACGATGAGGATTCGACCCTTTGTCTGCAGCATTTAATCGCCTTCGTTCATGATCGGACATTTTAACCCACAATGGGAATTTACGTCACTTCGGATCTCGTGATCTCAAAGAGGTAACGTCGTCACATGAGAGAAAGCACCCTTAATGCCAAATCCACAGCCAGCTCGACTAAGGTGCGTTTCGCCCAACGGGTTTCTGAAAATAATGACTCGCAAAGTTCCCAATCCCCTCATCACTTGCGACTGCCAGCGTCTCAATCCCCACAATTTTCTGCGCAAGCTTGGGAAATAAATTTCTCAAAAAATCCGCGAACGCTTCTGCCGAACGATCCGGACTCAGAAGTAAGACCTTACTCGAATCCTTTATTCTCTCCGCGATTTCTAAATGCAGACTTTCGGAAGTCTTGCCGACCGTCAGTGCCTCTCTAAACATTCGCTGATCAGAAAAGTGGTAAGCCTTAGCGTGCTGCTGATTTAACCAGACGATACTTACTGACATCAGCCCTCCTTAAATCGCTTGAGATTGGAGATGAGTTTTTACGCCATAATCACCCAGAGGTTGTTTGAAAAAAGCGCCTAACTCGAGGGCCAACACACCGAGTGCATCGTTTGCCGTAAAAATACCCACTATTTTTCCGTTAGGCTGCTGGACGACTGCGCACCCGTATTTATTTTCAGCCATGTCTGCGGCCACTTGGTCGAGGCTCGCCTCTGGCAGGACGGCGAAAGGGTCTAGCGACATCACGGCACCTACCGTCAGAGCCTCTGCGCCAAGGGCACCGCTGAAGGAGGATGCAAGCTTTACATCTCGGTCGCTTAGAACACCCACCAACGTTTTTCCCTCAAGAACTGGGAGGTGTCTGATGCGGTGCTCAGACATGATCTGAAGTGCGTTCAATATCGTCGCGTCGAAAGCAATCGTGTGAGGCATCGGGGTCATGAATTTACTGACAGGTGGCATTTGTTTCATTTTAAATTCTCCTACGCGCGGTCCGCGCAATGCCTTAAAAGCAGGTTGCGGACCACTGACGATGAGGATCGAATCGGCGTAATCACCTGGAATGATTGGGCTTCGTTTTTCGCATCCTATTCGCCTAAAAATGGGATGAGTCGAACTGTCTCACCTACGTCCGAATCAAGCTCATTCAAATCAGACGAAACCGTCAGGATCCTCTAGAGTGAAAAAATGAAATCCGTTTTTGCTTTGGCGCTTTGCCTATTCCCCATTGCCTGCTCGTCCACCCCATCCCTCCCGCCTTTGGAGACCGTCCCGAAGGTCGATCTGAACCGATACGTCGGGACCTGGTACCAAATTGCTTATTTTCCCGCTTTTTTTCAGAAGAGTTGCGCAAGTGATACTAAAGCCATTTATTCAGCTCGCGCGGATGGAACGATCGATGTTCGAAATGAATGCAGGAAGAAGAATGGCGATCTTTCATCCATTCAAGCAACCGCACGAGTGATCGATGCGACGACCAACGCGAAGCTTAAAGTAAAATTCTTCTGGTTTGCGCCCGCTGGAGATTACTGGGTCATCGATCTTGGAAAGAATTATGAATTCGCGGTCGTTGGTGAACCAAAGCGGGAGTACCTCTGGATTTTGTCTCGTACTCCCGAGATGAACCAAACGAGCTACAATGAGATTATCGAACGCGCTCGTTTAAAACACTTCGATGTGAATCGGCTCGAAATCACTGCCCCGTTACGATGAAGCTACGGATAGAAGTGTAGGACTCCGCTGTAGACCCAAAAATTTGGATTATTTCCCGGTAGAATCACCCGATTCGCCGCGAGCTGAATGTCAAAGTGCGGTCGAGGATAGAAATCAAGCACCGGCCCTACTGTCCAAGCGAGGGTTTTTGGGTCTAAAACATTTGTTTTCGAGAGGTCTTGCAGGAGGGAGATTTGGATTCCTTGTCGAGGTTCATAGGTGAGCTTGTGGGTGAAGACGTAACCTCTTTGAGTCTTCAAGCCCTCTTTTAATTTGAAAACGTAGTCAAACTCACCGACCCAGAAGATTTCCTTGGTTGCGGCAACAATCCAATTCGGACCGAGTGTCCAACGTTTATCGTATGTTTTCTGTCTTACTCCTCGACCGAAAAGCAAACTGGCTCCGATTCGGGAGTTTCCAGCAACGGTCTGATACCTCGTTACGGCCAGACCTCGCTCGTCGGATTCACTCCGATCTCTCGCTTTACCAAATATCGGCGTAAGAAAAGTCGATCCGCTTTCATTCTGCTCACTGATCTCAAGGTTGTAGGATTCTTGTCCTTGATCGAATCCGATTCCTTTTCGTGTTTGATACGAATGCTCGGCCGGCATGATGCCATAAACCGGGAAATATTTCCCGCCGCGGATCGCCCACTGGGTGCCTGAGGCGAAAGGGTCCGTCAGCGAATAAAGGATGAAATGGCGACGACTGCGAATCAACGCATCCGAATCGAGGGCCTCAGCATTTCCTTTCCATCCGACCGTAGCGTCGACTGTCCACCGAGGACCTAAGTGGGCAGCTCCCTCCAGATCGCCCTGCATCCAAAAGCCTCTTCCGGAAATCGACTGATCGGTATCGGTGACGATCTGAAGGTACCGAAAATTTCCACCCGCATCGAGCCAACTCGGCATCGGCACCTTTCCGTAAAGAAAGGCGGTTTCTTTTTCACCACCGAAAGTGGATTGGACTTCGCGCGAAAGCTCTCGTCCATAAGCACTGAGAACTCCGCCGCCACCGGGGTTAATGTGACAAGCCGTGCAACTCGGGTATCCGTGCCGAACGTTCGGCGGGTAAGCCATTGCGCGAAGTGGGGCGATCAAGAGTATGGCCGATGTTAGGAAGGAGAATAAGAGAGATTGAGGGAATCGCTGCATGAAATTTTTCGACTTAATTTTTCAGCTGTGGCTGAGTTGGGCTCGAAGGCGTTTTCGCCGAGTCGGACACGAGAGCTTTCGGCTCTTTCACTGAAGAGTCGACTTCGACCGTGACATCTTCGGCCACCGTGATGTTCGCGAATGTCGGAATCTTAATTCCAAACTCGGAGAGCTTCAAAATAAAGCGGCTATGGGCTAACCATTCGTCCGAGGAAGACCCACGGCTCCAAGCGACGTTCAGCGGAACTTTCTGAGTGACCCCATGGAGTGTCACCTGCCCTTCGCACTTCGATTCTCCGAGTTTAACCGGGCAGTCCGACAGCATCAGATCAGCCTTCGGAAATTTCTCGACCTCGAGGTATTTTTCTTTCATGTGCCGATCGCGCATCGAAATACCGGTCTCAAGCTCATTCAACAAAACGTGGTAAGTTCCGGAAAACTTGCCGTCTTTCCACGCCGGTTTTTCGGACTCCAACGTCTTTGCCGTTCCTTGAATCCGAATGGCGGAAGGTTTTCCCAGCGCCAAAAACCTCACCGGCGCATCGGCCGCTGCGCTCACCCTACAGATTAAGAAAGTCACATTCATCAGAACCAAAAAAAACGTCCGCGTGTTCATCATTTTTCGAGTTTTCCGTCGTTAAGCCAAAGAAGAAAGTATGCCCTTTCATCCTGAGTGAGTTGGGCCGCTTCCGGCGGAGGCATGCGGTCCTCTGGAGGAGTAACCACCGTTCCTGAAATTCCCATTACCAGAGGCTCAATAAAGGTCTCTACCGACATCAAACTTCGATATGTGTCGAAAGGAGTGATCCCGTCCGGATTCTCGGCAAAATGACAGCTGATGCATTTCTGTTCCATCACCCGCGACTTTAAGTCCGAGTAAGTGAAAGGCCTTGGGATTGAGCCCGGGGCAGGAGATGGGGTCGGGTCCGGAACTCTCACGGCTCCGGCTTGAGGAGCACCGTTGCGAATCCATGTTGCAAGCAGAGTTTGCAATTCTTGGGAGAGCGGTCCCTTTTTCGGCATCGTGTGACGAACCAGCACGTCTGATTCGATGTCTGCGAGATTTGCGATGACCGCTTCATAGCTGGTCAGCTGAGGGCTTCGAGTCGAATGACAACTGAGGCAAGCGGGCTGTAGGATGTTTGCTCGAATGTCTTCAAAGCCTGGATTCTCCGAAAGAGACCCTCCGAGCTTCGTCCCTTCCGAACCTGACTTCTGGTAATCGAAATTACAACTCGAGATTCCAACCGCCGAAACGACCCCAAGGAGCATACGCGCCAGAGAACTCAGTTGGGCACTGCGGACATTAAAATAGGTCCCAAACATACGAGTCCTCCCTGAAGTGTCTTTTCCGAAATCAGCGCAGAGGGGTCGGAATCAATAACAAATTCAAATGCACCGTCGCAACGTCAGCCGTCGTGATCACTAAAAAAGGTTTTACCACGACGCCGTAATCGTTCAGCTTCAAGTCGAAATCAGATTTTACCATCACTCGTCCTTCTGCATCTTTCGTGAGCTTCAAAGGAATTTCGATGTCTTTTTTCACACCGTGCATCTCGAATGAACCCTTCGCGATGCCGGCCGTAACCGTAACAAAAGTGAACTTCATTTCGGGATAAGCGACGGAGTTTGGACCATCAGTAGGTAATTGGTTTTTTCCATTGCAGGCGTGGGACTGAGGATAAACAGAGCCTATGTAATTAATTCCGAGGGATTCCCGGATGTGACAATCTCGTTTTGCATTTCCAGAATCCATCGACTTAACGGGAACGGAAAAAGATGCAGAAAATATTTCGAGGGTTTCTGGATTCAGATCCACAGTTCCAGAAATTTGAGCATGACCTTCATGGGTACCCGCCGTGTATCCGATTTCAAAGTTCACTCCACTCGATTCGCCGATCGATACGGGATGGTAAGGTGCCGCAACTGCCGCACTGGAAATAAGGACGCCAAAAAAAAAGCACGACAAAATTTTCATACATTCCCCCTTTTATTGCGGCGAAATCGCCTCTTGATCAGGGTCTTACCTAGGAACGGTCGAACCTGTCAATCACCGCCATTGAAAGCTCAGTCAGCAGCTCCTAAAGCATCTGGGACCAACTCAGCTGACTTCGCAGTACCCCGTAAATTTGCGAGTTCGATGCGGCGAATTTGCTCCAATTCGGGGGGCAATCGGTCCTGAAATTTTGTAAAAAAGTGCTCCTGTGACTGCAATTCTGTAGTCCAAAGTTCGCGATCAACTGTGGTGAGTCGGCTAAATTTCAGCGAGCTCATCTCAGGCATGCCGCTCCAATTCAGATCTTTAAACGAGGGAATCCAGCCAATCGGGGACTCCACTGCACCGACCTGCCCCTTCACTCGCCGAATAATCCAATCTAAAACGCGAACGTTTTCACTGAAGCCAGGCCAAAGATACTCCCCGCTTTCATTCTTTAAATACCAGTTCACTCCGAAAATTTTCGGGGGATGCGCGATGGTTTTTCCCATTTGGAGCCAATGCCGAAAATAATCGGCCATATTATAGCCGCAAAATGGAAGCATCGCGAAAGGGTCCCGGCGGACAATGCCTACTTTACCAACCGCGGCGGCAGTGGTTTCGGAACCCACCGTGGCGGCCAAGTAGACACCGAAACTCCAATTAAACGATTCAACCAGCAGTGGCACGGTGGTCGGTCGTCTGCCACCGAAGATGATGGCACTCACCGGCACTCCTTCCGGATTATCCCACTCCGGATCGAGAGAAGGACACTGGCTGATCGGGGCCGTGAATCGTGAGTTTGGGTGTGCGGCCTTTCTGCCACATCCACGAGTCCATTCTTTCCCCTGCCAATCCCTGAGCACAGCGGGCTCTTCTTCGGTTAAGCCTTCCCACCAAATATCACCTTCCGGCGTTAAAGCCACGTTTGTGAAAATCGTGTTTTTAGAGACCGAAGCCAGCGCGTTCGGATTAGATTGCGCCGACGTCCCCGGCGCAACCCCGAAAAAGCCGGCCTCCGCGTTGATCGCATAGAGTCGGCCATCCTGTCCGGGCTTCATCCAGGCAATGTCATCACCGATCGTGGTTATTTTCCATCCACTCAGTGCCGGAGGTGGCACCACCATCGCGAAGTTCGTTTTTCCACAGGCGCTCGGAAATGCGCCGGTAATATAGGTCTTCTCACCCTCCGGAGATTCGGCTCCTAGAATCAACATGTGTTCGGCAAGCCATCCTTCATCTCGCCCCATGGAAGAAGCAATTCGGAGCGCGAAACACTTTTTCCCGAGAAGCGCATTCCCGCCATAACCACTGCCGTAAGACCAAATAGAGCGTTCTTCTGGAAAATGAACGATGTATTTTTTCTCGTTATTGCAGGGCCATGGCACATCTTTTTGTCCAAGCGAGAGCGGCATTCCGACGGAATGCAAACAAGGAACGAACTCACCATTACCAAGCACTGGCCAGATCTTACGACCCATTCGGGTCATGATCTTCATATTCGCGACGACATAGGGAGAGTCTGTGATTTCGATTCCGATTTTAGCAAGCGGGGAGCCGAGTGGGCCCATAGAGAAAGGGACCACGTAAAGTGTCCTCCCGCGCATGCATCCTGCGAAAAGATTTTCCATTCGGGGTTTCATTTCGCGAGGATCGCACCAATTATTCGTAGGACCCGCGTCTTCTTTTCTCACGCTGCAGATGAAGGTGCTCGCCTCGACTCGGGCGACATCTTCAGGATCCGACCACGCGAGATAACTCCCGGGTCTCCTCACCGGATCGAGTTTTATAAACGTTCCTGTTTTAACCATCTCGTCACACAGGCGCTCGTATTCTGATTCCGTTCCGTCGCACCACTCGACTCGGTCTGGCAGGCAAAGAGCCTCAACCCATTCGACCCAAGTGCGCGCTTTTTGATTCGTAACGTAATCTGGAATTTGAAATGCCATTTTTGAAACCCTTTAAACTTCACTTAGAGCAAAGCTTAGACCACCGAAAATATTCCCACCTCGTTGCGGGGAAGGTTATGAGGCCGACGCAGGTTTTCTTGAGATAATCTGTCACGCTTTCGAGACAAAATATCTCAGGCGGGAGATGAAGGAAGCAAAGTGAGATTTAGAAAATCCCATTCCAATCGACGCCTCTCGGTGCAATTCTAACCGCATGGATTCCGCCGTCTTTTCAGCAATGGGACTTGCGCTCAACGAAGCTCGAAAATACGTCGGCGCCACTTCCCCGAATCCGCCGGTTGGCGCAGTCGTTCTCGACTCTGAAGGAAGTGTACTCGCATTCGGAGCACACCGACGCTCAGGGACAGCTCATGCGGAAGCTCGCGCGCTGGAAATCTGCATCGAAAAAGGAACCATTCAAAAAGCGCATTCCTTGATTGTGACGCTAGAACCCTGCAACCACAGCGGAAAAACTCCTCCTTGCGTGGATGCGATCTTGCGCCACGGTATCGCGCGTGTTTACTACGGCTCGACTGACCCGAACCCGATTGCCGGCGGAGGCGCTGAAAGATTACGGAAGAATGGAGTTCAGGTGACTTCGGCAGTTCGCGAGCGCGAGTGCGATGAGCTCCTGCTCCCCTTTCGAACTCGAATTCTCTCCGGAATTCCCTTCATCACCGTGAAAACGGCGCATCAACTCGACGGATCGATGATTCCCCCCGTCGGACGGAAAACGTTTACCTCCGAAGAAAGTCTTCGTTTCGCTCACCAACTTCGAAAGGAATCGGATGCGGTCCTGACTGGGAGTGGAACCGTCTTAGCCGACAACCCTCAGTTCACCGTGAGGCACGTCCCTGATCACCCCGGTAAGAGCCGTTGGCTGGTCGTCCTCGACCGACGCGGAAGAGTTCCGCCTGGATGGACAGAATCGGTGTCCCGACTGGGACTTCGCGTCGTTTTTCCAGCTTCGATCCAGGAGGGGCTTCGGTTTCTCTCTGAACAAGGCGTCCTGCAGGTCTTAGTGGAGGCGGGACCAGAACTCAGCGGTGAGATGCTGGCTCAGGGGCTTTGGCACCGGCAAGTGCAAATCTTTCAAGGTCTGGAAAATGAAGCCGATCGCATCGTCATTCTGCGTAACGACAACGGTCCTTCTTTCCGGTAAAAGAAAGCCAGTGTTTACCGGAATTGTTTCGAATCACGCTCACATTCATTCTTTCGAAAAAGTCGGTTTCGAAGGAGCACGCGTTCGCATCTTAACGGCTTACCCTGATCTCGAATTGGGCGAGAGCGTTTCTGTGAATGGCGTGTGTTTAACCGTAGTGGAATTCGATTCAAATGGGATGGCACTTTTTTTCATTGGATCCGAGACGCTCCGGTGCACTAATTTGGGATCGCTGGAACCCGGCGGTCGAGTGAACCTAGAACGCGCAATGCTCGCGTCGACTCGCCTATCAGGTCACTGGGTACAAGGCCATGTCGATGGATTAGCTCGGCTGATCGAAACCGGCCGAGAAGAAAACACCCACCGCATGGAGTTCTCTCTTCCTCGCGAACTCGCGAAATACTGTGTAGAAAAAGGTTCGATCACCCTGAACGGCGTGAGTCTCACTTGTAACCGCTTGAAGAGCGACGCGGAATCTACGGTAACCGTGCACCTCATTCCTCATACTTGGGAAAACACCAATCTTGCCGAACTCAAACTCGGCGAAACGGCGAATGTCGAAGTCGATATCCTCGCAAAATACGTGGAGCGCTTATGTCATCCTTACCTCTCGCGCTAGAAAATCTCCGTTTAGGAAAGATGATCATCCTCACCGATGACGAAGACCGTGAAAACGAAGGGGATCTCGTTCTCGCGGCGGAGTTTGCCACTCCCGAAACAATTAACTTCATGGCGAAACATGCGAGGGGCCTTATTTGTCTAGCCCTCGAGGAAAAACGAATCGACGCGCTCGGACTGGCCATGATGACGACCAGCAACCGAAGTCCGCGTGGAACAGCGTTCACCATTTCGATTGAAGCAAACGAAGGCGTGACGACGGGAATCTCTGCGGCGGACCGCGCGCGAACGATTCGGGTCGCGATGGATCCGCAGTCAAAACCGACCGACCTCGTTTCTCCTGGGCACATTTTCCCACTGCGTGCAAAACCGGGCGGCGTGCTCGTCCGCGCAGGCCATACGGAAGGATCGGTCGATCTCATGAAAATTGCCGAGCTGAGCCCCGGAGCGGTGATTTGCGAAATTATGAACGACGATGGAACGATGGCTCGCCTTCCGGATTTGGAAATCTTTGCGGCAGATCACGGGCTTCCCATCGTCTCGATCCAAGAAATCATTTCCTGGAGGACCCAAAGGGAACGACTCATCGAGGAAATTGCGCAAACAGAATTTCCCTCCCAGTTCGGTAAATTTAAAATGTTTGCCTTCCGAAGCGAGATCGATGGAACCGAACACCTGGCACTCGTCCGGGGAGAATTAAAGAGCCCGGCATTGGTCCGCGTGCATTCGGAGTGCCTCACCGGAGATGCACTCGGTTCACTTCGTTGTGATTGCGGCATCCAACTCCAGACTGCGCTTCGCCAAATCGCAGAGAGCGAGAACGGAGTTTTAGTTTACATGCGAAGACACGAAGGGCGCGGGATTGGACTTGGAAATAAAATCCGCGCTTACGCTCTTCAAGATCAAGGGATGGACACGGTGGAAGCGAATCGTCATCTCGGATTCGAAGCCGACCTTCGTCAGTACGGCATCGGTGCGCAAATCCTCCGCTACTTAGGCCTGACTGAAATTCGGCTCCTGACGAACAATCCCCGCAAAGTCATCGGGATCGATGGGTACGGGCTTAAAATCGTCGAGCGAGTTCCAATTGAAAGTCCGGCGACCGCACCTAACCTCGCTTACCTGAAGACTAAAAGAGATAAACTCGGTCACCATTTGACCCATCTGAACGCGGAGCTAGAATGAAGTTTGCGATATTAACCAGCCAATTTAATTCAGAAGTGACTTCCGGTCTGAAAAAAGGAGCGCATGCTTATCTAGCGGAGAAAGGCGTGGCTTCCGATTCGATTCAGGAGTTCTCCGCACCCGGTGCCTTCGAAATTCCACTCATCGCGCAGAAACTGGCTAAATGCGGGAAATTTGCGGGGGTGATCTGCCTCGGATGCGTGATCAAAGGCGATACGGCGCATTTTGAATTCATTAGTCTCGGCGCGACGCTAGGGATCATGCAAAGCATGCTTTCGACAGAAACGCCGATTAGCTTCGGGATTCTCACAACCTATACTGAAGAGCAGGCTGAATCACGGAGTCGAGAAAACCCGGAGAACAAGGGTCGCGAAGCGGCGGCCGCTTGTTTTGAGACGGTGGTGGCACTGAAAGAAATTCGCAACTTAGGGTAACTTTTTCTGCTAAAGGCTTCCTAACTGCCAACGTTTCTTTTCGCAGGAGTTTATCAATGACGAAAAAGTTCATTTTAGTCCTAGCTCTCTTATCCCTTCTTTCTTTGCCTCAAGCGAACGCATCTTCTTCGCCAGAAGACGCCTGCGTGGCTAGTGCGCAGACACTCAAGCAAGTCATGAAAGACATGAATGTGATTTGGAAGCAGCTAGAACCCCAAATTGCTGACCCGGCGGCGAATCCAGATTCGGTTGCGAAAAGTATCCAGCTCCAACAACTCACCACGGAAGCGCTCTCTCTTTGCGTCAGAAAACTTGAAAAGGTCACTGATCCCGCGGCAAAAGAACTCGAGTACTTAGAATATCAGAAAATGGTGCGTCATCTCTTCACCCTCGAGGGAGACCTCGCGAAGGCGCTTCTCGCAAACGACTCTGCGAGTGCGAAGTTGACAATGGACGCGATGAAAGAACTCCAAAAAATCGGACATAAGCGCTTCAAATAAAGTAGGCGCCATAAAACTAAAAAAGAGTCGGCGCGGAATCCGCGCCGACTCTTTTTATTTTGAGTTATTGAATTTGGGAAGCGAGAGCCTTGAAGTTCTTCCGCAGTTTTCCCGTCTTCCAATAATTTTTGGAATGAGTTTCCTGCATCGCAACTAGGGTAGGTCCCATAGACCGAATCACTTCACGCTCCACCGGCTTAAGGGTTGCGTAAAAGCTAACGAGGTCTCGAAGCTTAGAGCGCTGCGGAGATTTGAACGAGTAGAGGTCGTTTTCGGCCGCCTCTGCTTTCGTGTACTCGTCGCTGATGTTTTTCAGCACGAAGTTCTTCAACGTTGCGGTGGAAGAATCACTCGCCCGGGCGGTTGCCAGCGCCTGAATTGCTGACTTCCAGCTTACCGCGTACGTCAGGTTCGCGACCAACGATTTGCCGATGTAAACCTGAACCGCATTCGACTGATCTGCGATCACATCCATTCTAACTCGCGCTAGACCGGGCGCTATCTGGTTAACTTCGCGGGAACTAGAGCGCGGAACGCTCACCGATGCAGAAGATGCCATCCGGTCGAGACCCTGGCCCACCAGTGAGATCGGGATAGAACGGGCATCCACCCGACCGACATTCGCTTCTTTCGCGACGAAAATTCCGACTGCTTCACCGAGCTCGAACACTCCATTTCGGTTTTCATCGACGATTTTAACACCGTCGAAGAGCAGAACTGGGTTGTTCATGTATCCGTTCGCAGAGGAACGGAATGAGGAGGAGAAAACAGCCTGGGTGAACCCAGAATTGAAGCCTTGGATCGATGCATTTCCGTAAATGCGGTTAAACCCGTCCAAACAGCCTTGATCGAAGTTTTTCTTCCGAGCAATGGTAAGCCCGTACCACTGTCCGCGAGCCAGGGCGAGCGGCTCTACCGAAGTCCGAACCCGTGTGTACTTCTCGTCGATCACGCTGTCGTAGATCTGCGAGAAGTAGCTTCGGAAAGTGGCTTGTTGGCTAGCTGAGAGTTTATTGTAATTATTGGCATCGTAACCGCCGCCTAAATGATTATTTAACCACTCCGACCAGGCGTAATCACTGCGTGACCAGCTATCAACAAATGAGTAGGAGTAGGAGTTCGAGCTCGACTCGTAAATCGAACTCAGTCGCAGATCATAGAGGTTAGAATAACTTCCGTAACTTACAACCAGACTTCCGTCAGACCAAGAAAGCATTCTCAACTCAGATTCCAGTTGGGAATCAAGCGAGCCGACTTCTGTTTTAGTCGCTTCACAGCTCGTAGCGGGGACACTGAGTCCGTTGAAAGCCGGCCGTTGCGCGTGGGGAACCGAAAGGTCAGGTTCTTGATTCGTATTTACGATCGCATAGAATCGGTCGCGAGCCGCCGTTGATCCCGAAGTCATCGCAGCCGAATTTCCGATCGAGGAGCCATCGCTGAATCCGCGACTTCTACCTTCTCCGGTACCGTAAGTAGATCCATCACGGTATTCTGAGGTTCCCGGATAAACAGGGTATCCGGAAATTCCCATCCAATATCCAACGACGAAGTTATATTTCCAGCGCTCAAGCTTGCCAAAAGTGTTGACAACGCGGTTTGCGACCGTACGACTCTGCTGATTCGCATATTCACGAAGTTGGCTATCCGTCATGCTGAAGTCTGGCTTCGGTGGGGGTGAAGAGCTTCTCAAATTAAATTGGCGAACGTAGTGCCCACCGCTGCCTGTCCAGTTCAGCACTTTCACTCCCAACACATCACCATTTTTAACGGTTCCACTCGGGGTGGTGTAACTGAAAGCGCCGTTTGCCGTATTGATATCCGCAATGAAACTTCCGTTCACTTCGATATTCACTTGGAAGCTTCGAGCAGCGGTACTGGTGAAACCTTCACCGACGACCACGGCTTGGTTTCCATTAAATTCGGTGAGATTGATGCTCTCGGCGAGTGCCGGACTCGCGCCGATCAAGAATGATAAAACGGTGGTGGTCCACAGTTTTAGTTTTAGAGGGGACAAGTTCATGGGTTGACTCCTGGATTGAGAGAATTAAAGGAAGCGGGACTTTCGAAAAATTTCTGACTCAGTCGGTGCATCGTCAGAGAGGGGTTCGCAGAGAGCTCTCGAGAAAAAACGGGAAAAGGCTTTATCCCGGTTGTCTGGCTCATCCACCAAAGTGGGCCCACGTAACCGCCGTAAAGATCGGTCAGTTTATAGTGGTATCTTTTTTCAGAAAAAGGTTTGGCATCCCCCAGAAGGCTCGTGCGAGGAAGTTCAAAAAATTCATAGAGCGCATTCAATAAAAACGGTAGAAAAATCGCCGCTTGTGCGTCGTGCCCGAGGGCTTGCAGCCGACTGGTGAGATAAGCAGTGAAATAAAAATGATAAAATCCGGCGTTGAGAAACTCGGTATCGACCGCAGGATAGGTGCGAATGAAGACGATTGCCTCACCTTTGTTGGCTTGAAGCCTCTTGATTCCGACTGAGTCTACGGCGTCTTGCCAGATCGATTTCAATCTCGGAGAAACTTTCATTCCGCGAATCCGCGCATAGTCGAATACAATGGAATTTGGGTCGGTATCTTGGAAGAGAACAGCGATGCGCTCGAGTGCCCGAAAGCGATTTCCTTGGACGGCGCTCAGCGTGTAGTCCCAAAGTTTGAACCGCGTTTCACTTTGGATTGCCTGCTTCGCACCCTCCGTGACCCCGGTGAGATAATGCTCTATCCCTGGTTCGGCCATCACTCGGCTGAGTCGGGTTTTGAAAACGAGTTGGTTTGTTTCTCCTTGCTTTGCCGGTTCTGGATCGATCTCTAAAAGAGTCATCATGTCCGAAGCGGTAGACTCGCATTCGCGCAGCGACTTCGAGAAAGGCTCCGAGCGGTGGTAAGCGGCGCATTTCAGGGCAAGGACTCCCCGCAAACAGATCGAAATCCCTTCCCCCTGACAGTAGTCCGTCAAGCGGTCCGAAATCGAGGACGCATCTGCATTCGGCGAAACGCTCAGCAGCGCTCCGAATAGGCAAATAACCTTTAAATTTAACAGGTTGAACGTCACGATGAACGGGTTATACCCCAAGTTAATGCAATGAGTCAATGCAACAGCCCCGTCCGGCCGCCGGTTATGGAAAACCTATCCTGAGCAGTTCAGACTCTTTTAAATACTTCCGCTGCCAACCTTTTTAGATCAGGCTGAGATAAGCTCAAATTTCACATTCTCGCTCAAGGACAAGATGAAGATGATTAAAATCGCCTACGCTCTCCCGACTCTGCTGCCGATCGCTCTCCTGATTCCCTTTTCGTCAGCGTTTGCAGCACCCTCATCCGCGGTGTCCAGAGGACATTCTTTCGGAGCAGGAATAGTGATCGGCGAACCCACCGCGCTGAGCGCCAAACTTTGGCTAGCCCCCGATAAAGCCGTCGATTTCGGACTGGCCTTTTCTTTTGATGAATACGCACTCGTTTACTCGGATTACCTACTCCATTACCCCGGATCGTTGGGCCACTCTACTGCCTTCATTTCCGAACTCTCGCCCTACTTCGGGGTGGGCCTCGTGCTGGCATTCGCGAATGATAAGCATTATGACCGCGACCGTCGTTTTTTTGGACGGGGACATGATTCGTTAGGCGCTGGCGTACGCGTTCCACTCGGGATCGAGTGGATTCCAGCTCGTACTCCGCTCGGTGTTTTTGTCGAGCTCGTTCCTGGCATTTCGATTGTGCCCGAAACCTCTGGCCTGCTTGAAGGCGGAATCGGGATTCGCTACTACTTCTAACGTTCCCGGAGCGGCTCCATGATTTGGACCTCGTAAACGGATTTCTCGAGAGTCTCTCCTTCGACCCATACGACGCCTTTTTCAGGCTCCGCAGTCCAGTCGGGGTGGTAATTTCCATCGGCCCGAGGCCGTCCCGAGTGGGAGTCGATCGAAAAATTGCGCGCGGCTCCCCAAGTATTTCGAATGGCGTATTCGCAACGATTCGTCTTCTGATTTGTTCTGCGACCGATGACGAGCGAAGCGTGATTCAAACATTCATCGTCATTTTTTAGTCGCTGAAAAGCATTCCGTCCTTCACCCAGAATATTCGCGCAATAACTGATTCCGACCGGGTAAGCTTCATTTAGCCCTTGATTAAGCTCGCTATCGATTTCGTTCAGAGCTTTGCGGGTTGAAAGGTTTCGCGCTTTAAATTCGCCCTGAGAAAAAAGGCGGTGACTCGGGTCACAGAAAGCAAGCCCCAGAGTTTCAAACATATCCACGGTGTCACCGTCTGCCTTCAGTGAGTCGAATCGAATGGGCGCATTCACCGTGTAATGATTTAAAAGGTAGGTTTTCAACTCGACGATTCCGCGACCTAGAATATCTCGACGCAGTTCAGCCTCTGAATCACCAAAATTTCGGGGGGCGAAGTCGGCATTCCGGCGATCACGGGCGGGCGAAGCGACCTGTGTCCGGTCTTGCACCGCGACCGGATGACGGATGTCATCGTCCGAGATTCTTCCTCGAGAACGATAAAACTCGGAACGGTATTTATTGAAAAGGCCCATGATTCCCGAGGCAAATTCATCGACGGTCATCGGTCCATTTCCACTTCGAAAGACCGAGTTCAGTTCGGCTTCGGAACAAGTGCCGCGTTTCTTCGCCTCGTTTTCGAAGATCACCGGAATGACTTTTTGGACGAACCCGCCATCGATACTCGAATCTCGAAATCGGATGGGATCATGGAGCTTAAAGCGCTGCCCAATTTCAAAACCGGAACTCTGGTGCTGCCGATCGGCCTTTTCGTCGTGCTTAAATCGCCAAGCATCATACATCTGAGCCGCCGTGTGGGCGTAACAGTTTCCAATAGAGCGCTGGTTTCGAACGGCGACTTTTTCCATCGCCCCGCCGAGATCATCCAAACGGATATCGGAGCAACCTTTCGACGACGCGGGACTGCGAATCTCCCTCACCTGGTCTCGGGTGAACTTCGGAACAGGCGGAATACCGAAGCAAAACCCAACAACCACGATGAAGAAAAGCAGCCGGCGTTTCGAAAGTATCGGCAGTTTTTGGTTTGAGGGAAAATCCATCCCTTTTCTATCGACAGATTTAGACCTCCGCATGACAGAAAAAAGACGACAATCTTATTTAAAATGGCGAATCTGGCCACTCGCAATGCGAGCGGGATCTTCCATTTCTATCAGCATGCTAATGAAATCGACTTCCGCCCATTCCACATGTGAATCGCTCGCTCCGAAAGGCTGAATAGCGTGAGCGAAACCAGACTCATCGGGGACGATATCTCCGGTCATCGGATAGAGGTGCTGCAAATCCCCCACTCCAGAAGTGCCGGAGTTCACTTCCAGTGCGAGCTTCGGCTGAATTGCATCTGAGTAATAAGTGATAATCTTCGTCAGTTCATTGTTATATCTGACCGGTGATCCTGAGTAATGGCGTTTGATGCTCTTCATTCCATTACGCATGTCTTTCAGGTAACGAACTTCGTGATTAATCGCGATGTAGGTGACCTCTCCATCTTTCAGAGGAAAATTTGCTGGAAGTGCTTTTTTGTAAGGGAATGACGGAGCGTATTTACCCCGCGAAACCAAAAGCTGATTTCCGTGCCGCTCGAGACGGTAGGGAGCGGATCCGGGTCCGAGACCCTTTCCTTTTTCAGTAATCGTGTCTTCCGCGTTGTAAAGTTCTTTCAAATCTTTATCGACGAGAATCGTTTGAGCCGATTTTGGACGAACTCGATTTTTAGAGCCTGCCGCCATTTTAGGATCGTTTAAGTCTTCGAGCGCGTATTTCCATTCATAGGCCTGCATCTCAGCGATGCCTCCCGGAAAAACAAAGATCTGTTCGGCATACTTTGAGATTTTTCCTCTGAAGAGTTTAATCATCTCGGCATCGTTGAAGTCCGGGCGAAAACGAGTATGCACCGTGAGTTCGCCGAGTTCATTCAGAGCAATGACCGCATTTTTTGCGTCGATGAAGGAGTAGCTTCCATCTGCGCGTCGCGCAGGAGGTGGACTCAAGTCGAAAAAATGAATCTTTCCATTCACATCCGCAGGTCTGGGATAACCGTTCTCGTCGAACTCAAGCTCGGTGTAACGATTCATGACGTCGGGATTCTTATTACCCGGGACGTGAGAGGAGTAATCTGTTCCCGTGAGCAGTGTTCTAGAAGTTCCGTCGCGATTATAGATGACGGAGAGGCGTGGATCCTCAAACAAAAAGCCCGCCTCTGGTTTCGACATGATTGCGTGATTGATGTATTTAATTTTGCCTGTCATTTTTCCGTTTTGGTCGAACTTCGGAGTCATGACAAACACCGGAACGTCAGAAACATAATCCTTGGGCGAAATGGTTCCACCTGCCGTGAGATTCACCTCGGTATAATAATTTCGGATCGCCCGCGGCATCATTAAGATTTGATATTCGCCGGTCTTCGGATTTCGAATGGTCATCAGAGGCATGTTCGTCATTTCACGGTAACCGATGCCGCCATATTCCATGAGTGCACCCTCATGAATCAGCTTGAGGCCTTGATCGCCATTTTCGAATGTGAACCGATCGGCCCTCAATTTTGTCTTACTCAGGAAAGGGAATCCGATGCGTTTAATCGCCCGGCTCTCCGGCGGTCCTTGGTAAACCCGAGGGTTGTTCAGAGTTTCGAGATAAGCGGCTTCTTTGGGAGTAACATTCTCAGGAGCTCGCACCGCTTCGGGCTTCATTTTGATTGTGCATGCGAATGGGAGAGAACTTGCGGCGTAGGAATTCATGGCATTGAATCCGACCAGCAACGATAAGTAAGCGAATTTTTTCATTCCTTTAAGAGTAGTGTGCCTCCTTCCGTTAACCTAAATATCCCGCGTAAAACGGTGGAATGTTAGACCAACTGAATGCCAAGGGTCTGACGGAGAACAAAGGAACGGGGAATAAGCTCTCCCTTCAAAAGCAAAACGCCGGCGGTCAGAGACCGTCGGCGTTTTGCTTTTGACTGATGTCTTTAAATTACATGACCCGGCCGCGGTATGGAGTGCGTGGGTTCACGCGCTTTCCACCGTTGTCATCTGCGGGTGCGTACCAGCAGCGAGGACGGAAGCTGGAAGGATCACGCTTTTCTTGGGAGCAGGTGCCCACCGTCGGATCCGTGTCGCTCACGTCAGTCATGAAATCCTTATCGCAAGTTGCTCCTGCGAAATAAGTATCCAGACGGCACTGGGCTTCTGGATGTTCATCATCCGTCCGCGTCACTTTCGAAGTATCTGGGGTATCGAAACTCACGTTCGCGTTTCCGCCCAAATCGCCGAGAAGCTGAGCCAAAGCAAATCCGGCCATCGAACTGCGCACGCACTGAGCGGCTTGGTTCGTATCGCGGAAATCGTGACGGCAAGCTTTCAAGACAGTGTCTGGAGCAGCGAGAGAACGCATGCGGCGAATGCTGTCTTGGTTCTGAAGCACGCGGCGAGCGCATTTCAGAGTCGAGAAGTAATCGGCTTGGCCTTCATTGGATGCCCATTCGTTTCCTGATCCACCGATTTTAGGTGCGCCACCGATGTGGTGACCCAGCTCATGGCAAACCACGAGGAGGAATCCATCAACCGTT
The DNA here is from genome assembly GCA_014376785.1 of Oligoflexia bacterium. GTDB lineage: Bacteria > Bdellovibrionota > UBA1018 > UBA1018 > UBA1018 > JACMQW01. The sequence goes on along the minus strand of JACMQW010000008.1, from coordinate 6,395 downwards.
GTGTACTTGTGGCGAGCGAGTCCGCCGAACATCGAGATGTTCCAATTGCCATCTTGGCGATCTGCGTACGCGTTAACAGTCCCGTCGGTCCAGTTGCGGTGGAACACGAGATTTCCGCCCATCGATTTCACGATGGGATTGTAAACTTTATCCACAGCAGAAATGACGCCGTTGAATTCGGCTTCAGTGATTCCGCCGCCGACTGGGTTGCCCCGTGCGTCTAGCACAAGTTTACGCGGTGGGATATACATGCGGTTTGGCGGCAAGAATCCATCCTTACCATTTTCAGAACAAGCGAGCGCGATTCCAGAAAAAGCAGTCGCAGTCATTGCGAAAGCCATCGAAAAAAGAGCAGTTTTAACAGTTAATTTCATTTTTTCCCCCCATTGCGATTTTGATTAGAAATCATCGGTTTTGGTAATGGGGTAAGACTAGTGTCTTCTGGAATTCTCGTCAACTTTTCGACGGCGGCGCAGATGCGGCAAAGCAGAAGGGAGGGAGTCCGGCTCGGACTCCCTCCCTTCGAATTTTGTTTGATCTGAAATTAGAGAGCGATGAAACGGATCGAGATGAGTTCCGAAGTCTTTCCGGAGTTCGACTTAAGGAGAACGTTCACGCGGTTACCGCCGAAATCGATGACTTTCTTAGGAAGGGTGAATGAACCGGAGCGTGAGCCTTCGTTTCCACCGAGCTTCATGTTTGGGTAGTTCACGCGGTCACCGTTAGCCGACACGATGTCGAAGTTCGAGCAGTTCGAAACGTTTTGGAAAATCACGTTCAGTTGGCCGTTCGAAACTTTCGTTTGAACCACTCCGCCGCAAGAATTCAGCGTACGAACGTCGGTCGAAGTCATGGAGATACGGGAAGAGGTAGAAGTTGATCCCGTGTTCGAAGTTTCTTTTTTCACGCGGACATAAAGGGTATCCGACGTTTTTTTGGAATTCGATTGGATGACCACGCGAAGCATGTTCGATCCGGAATCGATGAGGGAGCTAGGGATGGTGAAAGATCCTGAGCGAGCGCGCTCTTGTCCTTGAAGCTTTTGGTTTGGGTAAGAGACCGATCCGCCGTTAGCGGAAAGGATATCGAAATTCGAGCAGTTCACGACGTTGCTGAAAACTAAGTTCAGCTGGGTGCGGCCGTTTACAATTTTGGTTTGAACGACGCCGCCGCAGTCTGGAAGGGATGCAAAATCATTTGCGTCGACATAGACAGTTCCTGCGAAAGCAGAAGCCGAAAAAAGGGACAAAGCGAGTGCTGTAAAAAGGGATTTCATGGAAGCTCCTCTGAAAAGGTTTTGGTTGTGCTTCGCGTTAATAGCACGTATCCGGAAAGCGGATTCCAGAATTAACGCAAAAGTGAAAAGGACCTTTATAAGGGGAGTTGAGAGATAATGCGTTGAGTTAAAAGAACTTTTTCAGTGCGATTTCGGGGGCTTCTTAGTTTCCACTAAGCGCGATAGCCCTACCTGCCAATGGAAAAAGAATACCCAAAACTCAGCTTGAGCTCTTCGAAAGCATTCTCAGAAAAAGAGGTGCTGAAGACGTGCCTTTGAAATTCGAGTCCGCCCGTCATGACACCTTGCATGAGGGCTTGTGAAAAGCCCAGGCCGCTTCGGTAGTAATGTCCGCGTTTGATTTCCGTTGTGCCATTTTGGCCAGAAAATGTGATGCCGGCTCCGAGGGTCGCGCTAGCTTCGAAAGGACCGCGACTTAAGAAAGAGTAACGAAACTCCGGCCCTGCATACATCAGAGGCACTTTCTCCACCGCCAACTCAGTGGAGCTGACGGAACGCAGGAAGACCTGCTCGGAATTTCCGACCTTTAAACTGAGTTCGCCACCCCTGAAGAGAGATTGGCCCACTTCGGCATGGAAGCCAAAAACAGAGAGTCGGCTGTTAGACAGAGCCCGATTCGGCGGAACCTGCCAAGTAAGAGAGGTAAAGTCCAAACCGAGTCCGAGATGAAGGCCATCTCCTAATTCAGGGCGCCAATTTAAATGGAGTCCCGGAGAGAGCTTAGAGACCAACGTTCCCGTCACTCCCGTGAAAGTGTCTGTGACTTCCAATCGGTAAAATCCAACGGTTGGGTCTACCTTTAGCCAAGAAAAGTAAATGTTTTCAGGGGTTTGGGTAATCTCCGGCCCGAAAGTCGGGTTTGCGATATCGGACTGCTGGCTCGCAGGTTCGTGGCTTGCGATCGAGCGATTAGCTGGATTCGAATCGTTTACGAACAAAAAAGCCTGTCCGGGAAAAATAAAATCAGGATCTGCCACGCTCGGATTCAGACTTAAGAGGATATCGAGTCGCCCTCCAGGCCCGTATAAAGACGTCCCGGGATAAAGAGAACGCATTCTTTCAGACGACGCGATCTGCGAGAGGGTTTCCATCGCTTGAATGACTTTGAATTTGCGGAGGTCGACCGGCGTTTTATCGGTGCTCGCAGCAAATGCGGCACAAACGATGGGCAGGCCTAAGAGAGTGGTTAGAAATAATCGAACTAATCTCACCTTTATCCATCGGATGGCGTTCAGGAAAACTTTAGGCATTCGTCAAATCAAAGGAGGCTTAGATCTGAGAGGGTAAAGCCCGTAATGCGGTTAGACCTTAATAATTACCGGCAACCCACTTCGCCGGTCACCGATACTCTTGGATCTTGAAATCAGAACCCTGCACTTTGGGGCAAACAGACTCAAGCCGTGCATTTCGCTACAGCCCGAGTTTTGGCGGACATTTTGCCCGGCACAGCTGTTGCTAAAGTTTCAATTATCCAAGTGATCATCAGGCACGGAGATGTGCCCCACCCTAAACACCTTACGAAGCACCGGAAACTCCCTCATGAAAACGACCAAAGCCCTCCTCATGTCCCTCACGATCGCAACCCTCTCTTTCGCGGCATTCGGATGCAACGACAACGAAGACGTCGCTCGTTCTGAATCTTTCAAACAGCAAGAGATCCAGCACGGAACTTACGTCAGCACCCGTTGCTTCAAAAACGGCGCGACCCTCACTGGCGTCCTGACCGACGTTTACTCCACGGGCGATGTGACTCTGAACGCAGACGGCACCGCATCGGTTCGTTACCGCAACTTCTCTGACAACACCTGCACCACCGAAAAAGACGCATCTGATTACTCCTTCACGGAAACTTCGGTCCAACTCATCGGCGGAGTTTCGGTTCTCAAGCTCAAGCACGACGCTGTGATTTCTTGGTACATTCCTTTTGCACTGTCTGACGAAGGTTACTCCTTCGATGTGGATGCAACCGACGGTCACTCCGGCCCGTATTTGGTTCAACCCACTGAAAATGACGTGAAAGACTTCGGATTGAACGCTGGCCAAGGCGTTTCTTTCAAACATCAGTAAGAAGCATTCGTATTAATTTGAAAGGCCGGACCCCTTGGGTTCGGCCTTTTTTCGTTTCTGATTTAAGGAGAGAGAGCGACACTCTCAGAGATGCAACCTCGCATGTCCGGCGTCTCCCTCATCGACTGTGACTACCACTTACCCCGATATGCGGGCGCGTACCTCGCGGTGAATCGGGGAAAAGCGCTTTTCGTCGATAACAACACTTCGCACTCCATTCCGCTTCTGATGGCGGAGCTTGCGAATTCAGGGCTCACTCCGAGTGACGTCGAATTCATCATCATCACGCATGTGCACTTAGACCACGCGGGAGGGACTTCGGCCCTCTTAAAGAGGTGTCCGAACGCGACCGTCCTTGCCCATCCAAGAGCTGCTCCGCACCTGATCGATCCAGGCAAACTCATCACCAGTGCAAAACAAGTCTACGGCGAAGAAAAATTCTCGGAATTGTACGGCGTGATCGAGCCGATTCCCACTTCGCGAGTCCGGTCTCTAGAAGATGATGAGAGTTTGCCCTTCGGGGATGGGATGCTCCGCTTTATCCACACTCGGGGCCACGCAAATCACCATTTCTGCATCCTCTATGAATCTCCGCGCGAACCCGGCCAGGAACACCGGGAAGAATCTGCGATCTTTACCGGCGACGCATTCGGCATCGCCTATCCAGATCTTCAGACAAACGGCCTCTTCATTTTTCCCTCCACGAGCCCGACTGACTTCGACGCAGACGAGGCACGGGCGAGCATTCGGAAAATTTTTGCATCTGGCGCCACAGAAGCATTGCTCACGCATTTTGGTTCCGTGACTGACTTAGAGGCCGGGAAAGAACAACTCCTACTTGGAATCGACCGGAGTGAGAAGATCCTGCAAGACGCCGTCTCTCTGCCGATTGACGGCGAGGCTTTACAGGACTTTTGCTTAAAGCACGGCGAAGAGAACATGCGAGCCCATGCGGCTGCTTCGGGCCTCGCCTATGATGGAGCGACGAAAAAAATCCTCGAAGTCGATCTCGACTTAAATGCGCAAGGACTTGCCTACCGGGTCCTAAAAGAACGCGCTAAAGAAAAAGCTTCTGCGGATCTAAACGGTCGCGAATCAAACTAAGTGTCTCCGCTTTCGGCGCCGGAATTTTTTTCAAATTCGGTGCGATCTGAAGTTCCCATCCGCATTTCGCGAGAACGTCGGAAACTTCGACCCCATCGAAAATTTCGGTGAGCACCATTTCTTTTCCGAGCGAACCGGGAGTATTTAAAAATTCGCAAACTCCGACGTCGGTGATCACGGTGGTCGGGCCGCCGCCCGGGAGACCGAGTTCTTCCCGATTTTTACCCAGATCTAAGCTCGGTCGTTTTGATTCAAACCGCGAACCCGGGCTGGTGACGAAATCACATTTCTCGACGAAAGTTTTCGGAGACATCCGCATGACGATCAACACTCGCTTTGCATGGACCGCAATCTCGCAAGCCCCCCCACTGCCTGGGAGCCTCACCTTCGGGTTTTCATAATCACCGATGACGGTTGTGTTGATATTTCCATAACGGTCGATTTGCGCACCGCCTAGAAAACCGACTTCGATTAAACCGTTTTGGAGGTAATTCTGAAAAATATCTGCCTGACTTGCGATCGAAAGCGAATCCGTCACTAGGGCTGGATCACCGATCGAAACGGGAAGGCGCTCGGGAATGGCGCCGACCGCGCCGGATTCGTAGATCATGAAGAGATCGGGGGCATGGCTTGCACGCGCGAGGTTACACGCCAGATTCGGCAGTCCGATACCGACGAACACCACGTCATGATCGTGGAGTTCCTCGGCGGCGCGAACGACCATCATTTCTGAAGGCGTGTGTGTTTCGTTCGACATCCCGCTAGACTTTTCTTCCGGCTTTTCAGAAGCCTGATCAATAGCCATAGTTCACCCCCGCCGACATTCGCGCTTTCGCCGTGAGACGCGTAAAAGTCGGCGCGCCCATTTTCTGGATGTAGGCTTTGCGGTCCGCTACTCCGTGAACGAACTCACTCAAATACGCTTGATAGGTCTCCGGATTTTTAGAGATGTCTTCCCAAGCGACGTAAAAATCATTATCGCGGTCGTAGAAACCCTGAACGTAACTGGGATGGGCACCCCACGGTTCATGCACCACATGGTCCACGACGATCGAGGGAATCAGGGTTCGGTTCGGGTCGGCGCGCAGCACGGAAGTGTCCACGATTTCTTCGGCCACTACGATCACCCGCTTCGAGGCGAAGGCGGTTTCTTTCTGGGTTCCCATGAGTCCCCAGACTTGGGCGTTACCCAGGCGATCCGCGCGTTGGCAGTGGAGAACCGCGACGTCGGGATGAATCGCCGGAACGGTCGCGATTTCTTCTCCCGTATAAGGACACTCAATTTTTTTAATCAGGGGATTAGCGTCCGCGATGTTCGTCCCTCGGTAGTTTTTGAGCGGCCAGAACGGCAGACCGGAACTTCCGGCAAGCAGCCGCGCCACCATTCCGAAATGCGAATACTCTTCAAGTTCGATGCGCGAAACCGAAGCTTTTTCCGACCTTCTCCTTAAGGCGTGCAGACTTCCGACGCCCGGGTTCCCCGCCCAGCTAAAGATCATTTTCTTCACGCAGTCGGCTTCGATCAGCTGGTCGTAAACGAGGTCCGGCGTCAGGCGAATCGCGGTCAGATCTTTTATTCCCTGGCGGATGATTTCATGTCCGGCCGCAAAGCAGATCAGGTGCGTAAACCCATCGATCAGAATGCTATTCCCCGAAGAAACGCTTTCGCTAATCGCCTCGTTCATCGAACAGAGCTTATCTGACCTCGTTTTTGCGTTCTGTTCTCTCCGCATGACGACCTATCCGAGTTCCTGGAGGCATTCCTCGAGAATTTTTAGGCAAATCGAAATTTCATGCTTCCCGATGACGAGCGGAGGAGCGAGCCGAATCGTCGACTTTCCGCAGGACAACAGCAGCAGACCTTTTGTGAAGGCGAGCTGCTCGAGTTTTCCAACCCATTCGGTCGCCGGAATCTTCGTTCCTTTTT